>CAMAWP010000016.1 GCA_945861765.1 Akkermansia muciniphila
TTCAGAAAGATCTCATCCTTGTGATCCCTACGATTCATCAGGTGGTAGAGGGCTCCTTCATATTCCAAACGCTGCTTGCGTGGCATTCCAAAATTCTGAAGAAACCCCTTAAATATGTCATTATTCATCTCTGACCCCATGCTGCCGACAAAATTCTGAAGAAACCCCTTAAATATATCATTATTCATCTCTGACCCCATGCTGCCGACAACTGTGCCTTCTGTGAAGGTGTCATCGCTTCGACCGTGGCGCGCACTTGCTCAGGTGTCAGTGGAATCAGTTTCAGGTTTGCTGTTTGAATGGGTGTTTCGCTCATTGGTGAGTGGCCTAGCGACTCCCATCTGACTGCCCTCTACAGCGGCTTCGATATCGGCTTCGCTTCGGGCGTGAAGAGCTTATTGTTATTGGCAATGAGCACGATGACGAGGGCGCATGGCAAACGAATCATTCTGGAGGGCAGAGTCTCGTCTCTCGCCGGTTGGAAGCCAAAGTGTGAGCTGCGGCGAATCACCACCATTCGTTGGTGGAACTGGGGGTCTTTGTCCAAAACGGATCCGTATCCTTGAGCACCGGAAATTTAAAAGCCCCGGCGTGGCCATCGCCAAAAAGCATGATCACGAGACTCTTGCCTTTGTAGTTGTGCCAGATGCTCTTGGGTCCCGTCCAACCGCGATTCGGATGCCAGATCCAGTCGCCCTGGATGATCTTGTTCGCAGGGCTTTGCCCTATTTCCGAGGTTTTCATGGACTGTCCATCGTAAGCGGTGCGACTGGCGGCGAGATTGCCAGTCACATGTTTGACGCGAAACCCATCCGCCGCCCACTCCATGAGGTAGCTATTCCCATATTCCACGTAACAGTTCTTCGAGCCAACAAACTGCGCTCCATCTCCTTTGTCGGACGGACATTTGAAAATCTCAGGGGTTCCCTGATAAGGATAGAGGGGCTTGTTGGTCATCGCCACAAACAGGTCATATCTGCCGTCTTTTCCGCCCGAGGACGCCCAGTCCCGACACAGGGGATACGTGTCCGCGGAGTCGTCGGCGTACATGATAAAGGCCAGCCCAATTTGTTTGTTGTTGCTGACACATTTGATCTGCTGCGCCTTGCTCTTCGCCCGTGCCAATGCGGGCAGGAGCATGCTAGCCAGGATGGCGATAATGGCAATCACCACCAACAGTTCAATCAGTGTGAACGCCCACGCGGTGGAACGGACGGGGGCAGGGGACCGGGTTGACGAAAGCACGGTTGACATGATACTACCTTAGCGGCCCGCAGGATATTGTCATCAGGTTTCTGTTGCCACCAGCGAGCTCTGGTGGATCCCGAATCGCGCCTCTCACATTGCTCCGGATCGACTCGCAATCCTCGAGATTTTCGTGGTCTAATCGGCGGCTCACGGAATCAGCATTTAGATCAAGAATGTATCACCCACAGCGTCCCGTGGGCGGTCAATGGGTGTTTAGCACTCCGTTATTGGCACAAGGACGGGAATTGATCCTCGCCCGCGGACTTGGGAAATCGTCCTGCTTTTTGGATGGGCTCGTCCTAGACAATTCGGATGAGCTCGATAAGCTTTTGCCCCGTGACCTGGATTGTCAAACCTGACCTTGCTGTCTGCGCTGCCGTGGGGCTTCTGCTCGCGCGCATACAGGCGGGTGGCAAAGTTCTCATCAGCCCATGCATCGTCGATCCGGCTGAGGTGAAGCTCACCGCCGGAAAGCCCCCTGTGCTGTCCTCCCGGGTTGTGACCTTTGAGGGGGCTCTGCCAATGCGGCAATTGAACTCGGTTGCGGACAGATTTTCCCCGAAATGACCATGAGATTTGCGACGATCATCCCTTTCATTCTTGCCGCCGCATCGTTCAGATGTACCGCGGAGGTGCCAACTACATTGCCGGGTTGGCGCATGGAACTCGTCGCCGAAACCCCGAGAATCAACCATCCTTCGGTCGTCTGCGCGGCACCGGACGGGCGTATTTTCGTCGCGGAAGATCCGATGGACATCAGCACGAGGCACGCGGATGCGACCGAGGGCCGCATCCTTTGCCTCCATCCCGGCGGGCGCATCACGGTGTTCGCCGAAAAGCTCTACGCCGTTTTCGGGATGCAATATCTCGAAGGCAAACTTTACGTTCTGCACAACCCGAAGTTCTCCGTCTTCACCGACGACAACGGAGTGGGCGAGGAGCGCGTGGACTTGATCGAGCAAACGAACCCCAAGCCTTGGGCGCTGGATTGGAACGACCATGTGCCGGCAAACTTCCGTCTTGCCATGGACGGCAATTTCTATGTCGCCATCGGCGACAAGGGTCTCTACGGAGCGGTGGGTCGAGACGGTTCGCGGGTGGATTTGCAGGGGGGCGGCGTGCTCCGTCTCCGGCCCGATGGCACGAGGCTTGAAATCTTTTCGCGCGGCGTGCGTAACATTCTTGACGTGGCGATGAATGAGGAGGATGAACTGTTCACCTACGACAACACCGACGAGCACGACTGGATGGGCCGGCTTACCCACATGGTCGAACGCGGTGAGTATGGTTATCCGCACGACTTCATCCCGCGCCGGCCTTACACGCTCTGGATGATGCACGACTTCGGCGGCGGCGCGGCGACTGGCACCGAGTGTTACACCGACGACGCTCTGCCAGCGGAGTATCGTGGGAATCTTTTTCTCGCCGACTTTGGCAAGCGTCAGGTGCTGCGCGCGCAGACGGAGCGCGATGGCGCGACTTGGCGCCTGGTGAAGCATCAGGAGATGTTTCCGAATCCTCCGGAAAGTTTTCATCCCGTCGGCATCGCGTGGTCCGGCGATGGTCGCAGTCTGCTGATCTGCGACTGGCAGCATCGAGACAGCAAGGAGGATGTGAAGGTCGGGCGTTTGTGGCGGCTAACCTTCACCAATGCCGCTGCGGCCCTGCCGAGACCCGCGTGGTATGGGGCAGCCGCGATGGGGCGCAAGTTCACGGCCAGCGACGCGGACTTGCTCCGGGCCTTGGAACATCCATCGCGAAACGTGCGGCTCACCGCGCAACGTCGTCTGGCGGAGAGAAAGTCGAACGCGGTAATTGCCGCCCTCTCCGAGCTTATTTGGAAGCAGACCGCATCCACGAGGGCCCGGCAGCACGCGCTCTGGGCGCTGGATGGGATTGACGAGGGACGGGGCGCGCGCGCGGCCGTCATTGAGTTGGCGCAGAGCGAAGGAGATGGCGCCCTGCGGCGGCAGGCGATGCGCCAACTCGGGTTGCGCCGCGCATCCGAAGCCGGTCGCGCGCTCGCCACCCTCGTCCGTGATCAAGCGGCTGACCCGTCGCTGCGCTTTCAGGCAGCAACCGCGCTGGGTCGCATCGGCGACGTGTCCGCGATCCCTTCATTGCTCGGCGCGCTCGATCAAACAGACGGCTTCGCGCGCTTCGCAGCGTTCACGGCGTTGAATGTTATTGGGCGCGCGCGGCCAGAATCCTGGGGTGCGATTGCTGAGGGACTGGGGAGCACGAACATCCGTGTGCGGGAGGCCACGGTGTTTGCGTTGCGCGACACTTTCGATGTGCAACTCGTCACTGTGCTGGCCTCACTAGCAGCTTCGTCAGCGAACGAGAGCACGCGCGCGACCGCAGTGCGCTTGCTGACGCCCTTGCATCACACACTGCCGTTGTGGGAGGGCGAGTGGGGGGCGTATCATCCGGCGCTCGCGCCGCCGCCCAGACGCACCGTGGAGTGGTCAGGCACCGAGCCCGTTCTGGCTGTGCTCGTCGCCGCGCTGGCCGACCCCGCGCCCACCGTGCGATCGGCCGCGGTTGAGGGCGTGCAAGCCGCCGCGCATCGCGCCGCCGCGCCCCGCCTGATCGCTCTCTTTCCCCGTGAAACCGACTTCGCCGTTCGCCGCGCCGCGCTGCGGACGCTTGCGGATTTCCGAGATACGAACGCCACGGTGCTGATCACCCGTCTGCTGCGAGAGCCGCCGCAGGATGCCGAGCTTCTGCGAGGAGCCATCCGGGCCGCCGGCGCGATCGGTGGGAAAGAATTCACCGAGGGTCTGGTTCAACTGGTTCGCTCGCGTCACGTCGCCCGCGCTGAGGCGGTCGCCGCGCTCGGGTCGCTCCGCGTCGCGGAAGCCATTCCGACACTGGCCTCGGCGCTTGGTGATTCCGACACAGCGGTGCGCCTCGCCACCATCAAATCGCTGGGGGAGATGAATGGCGTGGAGTCCCTGGCGGCTTTGCAGCCGGTGGCGGCATCGAAATCCGCCGCGGAACGACGCGCACTAGCCCGCGCGCTCGGCGGTTGGTCGTCGCCCGACACCGTTCCATTGCTGCTAGAACTCTGGCGGGATTCGGAAACACGCCCTGATGCGCTCGAAGGCCTGAGCCGCCGGGGCGACGCTCGTGCCCTCGACGCGTATCTCGACGGACTCGCCAGCGCCAATCCTGCGGTGCGCGAGCAGTGCCGTAAGGCGCTGAGCGGAATTCGCGAGGCGGTGCTCGCCACCCTCGAGTCGCGCGCGGTCACACTCACGCCGACGGTGGTCGCCGAGTTGCGCGAGGTGTATCGCGACAACGCCGCCGCCGAAAAGGGCACGCTGTTCACTTCGAAGAACAAAACTCTTACGAGGGACGATTACGCTCGCTTCGCCCTTGCCACGCCCGGGGACGCCGTGCGCGGGCAGCGTGTGTTCTGGGATGAGACTGGCGTGGCATGTCACAAGTGCCATCAGGTCGCAGGCCACGGCCGTCAGGTCGGCCCAGACCTCACACTCATTGGCGCGCAATTCCCCCGGCGCGAATTGATCGAGCACGTCCTCGAGCCTAGCAAAGTTGTTCGCGAAGGCTACCAGCAGTTGACTTTCGAGACCCGCGACGGGGAGAGTTGGTCGGGATTGCTCAGGAGTGAGAATGCCGAGGCCGTCACCCTCATCAACGGCGCGGGCGAGTTGCAGAGCATTGTGAAGCAGGACATCAACAGCCGCGCAGCCAGCAAGCTATCGCTCATGCCCGAGGGGCTGCACGTCGGGCTGACGCTCGAGCAGTTCACCGATTTGATGGACTTTCTCGAATCGCGCAAGACCGACCCGCGCTTGCCCGGAAACAAGCCGGCACCCGAAGGTTTTGGTTCCCTCATGAATCGCAACGACCTCGGCGGTTGGCGCGAACTGCCGCCCGGAACCAAGCTCGTCGACCCTCGGGCTCTCAAGCTGGGCATCCCGCCGGAGCATTGGGCTATGAAGGACGGTGTGCTGGAGCACGATGGACTCACGGGCGACCTCTGGAGCGAGCGTGAATTCTACGACTTCGACCTCAGACTCGAATGGCGGTGGGTTGATGCGCCCAAGTGGGAACATTTTCCGCTCATCAACGCTGACGGACTCGAGGCCGGCCCCGACGGACGTGCCGCGACTGCGCGCGTGCTCGACGCGGGCGACAGCGGCGTGCTCTTGCGCGGACTCCACAAGGCGCAGGCAAGGTTGTTTTGCCATCCTGTCGGCAGCGGTGATCTCTCGGAATACCGCACCGACGCGAACGCCACCCGCGAGCAACGCCGCGGGTTCATACCGAGGAAAAACGCCGACGGCCCGATCGGCGACTGGAACGGAATGAAAATCCAACTGCGCGGCAACCGCGTCACTGTCCACGTCAACGGCGTGGAACTTATCACCCGCGCTGAACTCCACGGTCTCCCCGCGCGTGGCCCCATCGGCTTGCAGCACGACCGAGGGCGCATTCAATTCCGCAATCTGTACCTTCACGAATCCAGTCCATGAACATGAATCGAGATCACGCCGGGCGCGGCCGCAGGCAAATGATTGGAACCTTCAAACACGGGAGGGTCGATACCACCCGCCGCCGAAATGGCAAAAGAGTTGCGAGAAGATCCGGCATCCGGCATTGCTCCGTCACCTCCCCGCAACTTCCATCGCGGTCTGGTTCCCGTCGTTGACTTGATCGTGAGTCGGCATTACACATCGAACACATCATGCAACAAGACGACATCGCTATTCCGATTCTACCGAGCCGGTTCTTGGATGACACACTGACTTTTTTTCGGCGGTTGGGTTTCGACGGTAAGATTCATGGTCACGGTGACTACGCCATCCTTACGCGGGGGACAGTGGAGCTTCACTTCTTCACTCACCGTGAGCTTATTCCCGCTGAATCGTCGGCGATGTGCTACATCAGGGTTTCAGACGTGGACACCCTTTACCGGGCATTTGCTTCGGCAGAGTTGCCACTAAGAGGCATCCCGCGTTTGGATGCCGTGGAAGACAAGCCGTGGGGGATGAGAGAGTTTGCTATCGTTGATTCAGACGGCAATCTGATACGCATCGGGCAGACGCTCTGACAGTGAGGAAGTGAGTAAGAGACTCTCCATGGTGCGGCACAATCGGGTCGTGTCGAACCGCAGCCCGGCGTCTCGGTTGCGGAGTTGGTGCGGCCCGTTCACGGGACGGAGCGAGCTTGCTTGAATGAGTCCAAAATGCGGCCTGACAGCCGGGTCCGAGTCCGTTTGCCACGAATCCAGAAAGAGCGGACGCATGGGCAGTTATTTGCCTCCATCTGCTTCCGCAAACCAACAATTGTCGATGGCCCATGCCAGGCAGGCGGCAACAATGGCGACGGAACCCCACGGAATCCCAGCTCCCGGGTGGCCTGTCCAAGACAGCGCAAGCCCGCCCAGCGTGATAAGCGCCATTCCGAGTGCAATGCGCCGGTCGAAGTTCTCCTTGAAGACGAACCACGCCAGCAGCGCCGTCAGCACCCCTTCAAGATTCAGCAAGAGCGAGGGGCTTGCCGCAGGTGTCACCGCGAGTCCCCACATAAGCAGCACCGGTGCGGCGGCTCCGCCGGTGGCAGGCGATTGCGCCCGCGAGCCAGGGCCAGTCCGCGCGCGTCAGTGCGGCCTCCTTTGACCGCAGTCTCCTGCTACGCGAACGAATCAGCGCAAATACCCCAAGTCCGACGCCGGAGCCAAGGTAAAGCAGTCCAGCCAGCATCAGCGGCGTCATCTGCGGGAGCAGCGACTTCGCCAGTGGCGTGCTCGCGCCGAAGAGCAGCGCGGCCAGCAGTGCATAGAAGGCACCTTTCATACGCTGTGACGTTCACCTCGACTCATTTTGAATTGATCCCACTCCGTGCGAAGCGGAAGTAGGTGAACCGCTGCTCCGTGCTCCAAGGCGTGACGTGCGTTTCGTTCACTTGCTCCAACAGTTGGAACCCAGCGCCAAGTTCAGCGCTGATGGCCGTGGCATCGTAGCGGCATACGCTGAGTCGGCTGCACTTCTCCGGGCCGTCAATGGCGAACGTGGAGATGACAGCATGGCCGTCCGCACTCAACGTCCGCTTCATCGTCTCCACGTATTTCTGTCGGTCGGCTTTCTCGGTCAGAAAGTGGAACACAGCGCGGTCGTGCCAGAGTCCAAACTCGCGCGGCGAGGCAAACTGGGTGACATCGGCTGCAAACCAATCGACTTCACTGGCGCGTGCGCCTAACCGACGCTTGGTTTGGTCGAGTGCGGAGGCGGAAATGTCGAGCACCGCCAGTTTGCTGAAACCAGCAGCGAGCAGAAAATCCACGAGCACGGAAGCGCCACCTCCCACGTCGATGATTCCATCGCCTTGGGCAACGCCACACGTCCCGATGAGATCGAGCGAAGTCGTGGGCCGGTTTTGAAACCAACTCACGTCAGCGCTGTCATTGGTTTGATAAACGTGGTTCCAATGTTCTGTGAGGTTCATTTCAACTTTGTCCGAACATGTTCCGACTGTCGCATCATGCCGCGAGAATCAATGTGATGGGCATCCCGCCGCTCTCATTTGGCCTTGAGGCTGGCCTGTAGCGCGGTAATGGCTGCCTCCATTTTCTTCACATTTGCTTCGGTGGCCTTTTGCGCTCCTGCCGCGCCTGACTTGTCGATGTCGGTGGCGATTTTCGTGATTTTCTTGGAGGCCGTTTCTGTCTTGGCTTTGTTTTCAGCCGGGACTTTGGCAGGCAAGGCTTTCACGAGGTCGCGAATGGCGAAGGCGTGGTCGTGCGCCTCACCCAAATCCTTTTTGGCCACCACACTGAGCAGCTTGCCGTGTTGTTTGTGAATTTGCTTCCAGATCTCGTCCACGGTCGCAGGGATTGTGGTGAAATGACTGTGTCCTTCACCGCTTTCCTCCTTTGGCGGCTGCTTGTCCTTCGCTTCCTGAGCCAGGATCGGAGTTGCGGTGAAAGCGATGAAGGCCGAGACGCTCATCGCGAGTAACGTTGGTTTGTTCATAATCATGGTTTTGTTTGTTGACTGATTTTGCTGCCCGGTGGCAAAGCGGTGAAATTCTCAAGGGTGGTCATTGCGTTTCGACCTTGGAGTCGGGATCGCGGTTGTTCTCCATGTTTTGGTGAATCTGGAAGTGCTCGTCCTTGTTCAACGGAAATTCGTCGGTGAACTGTGAGTGCTGGTATCCGTGAAGTTGCATCAGCAGCAGGAGCAACCCGGCGAACATCAAGGCCGCGTTTGCCACTTTGCTGAATTTGGTGAACGAAGCCGTCGTGCGCCAGCCCGCCAGAACAATCCACATGCCGGACAGCGCCACGATTTGTCCCAACTCGACGCCGAGGTTGAAGGAGAGAATCCGCAGCACCAGCCCATCCTGGCCAAGCGGCAGTTGCTGCAATCGGGTGGAGAGGCCGAAGCCATGAATCAATCCGAACAACGTCACCGCGCCGAGAAGATGTGGAGATTGGACACCAATGTATTGTTTGAACCCATCAAGGTTATCGAACGCCTTGTAACAAACAGTCAATGCGATGACGGCATCGACAAGGTAGTAGTTGGCTCTGATGTGGAGCAGCGTGGCAAAAACGAGAGTGACGCAATGGCCCAAAGTGAACGCGGTGATGAACTTCACGATGTCGCCCAATCGCGTCAGGAAGAACATCACGCCGAACAGGAACAACAGATGATCATAGCCGGTCAGCATGTGGGTCGCGCCGAGCTTGATGTATTCCAGGTTGCCGCCCTCCAGAATGCCCTGTTTGTCCGCATCGGAGATGCCGTGGGCGAAAGTGGTCAGCGTTGCCAGCCAGAGCGCGGTGACGATGAGAACGTATTTCATGGGTGGAGCTTTCAGGCGGTTGTAGTGCGGCTTAGACATTGGGATTCGGTTCGGCGACAGGCGCAATGGGTGACGTTGAATATGCCGCGTTGTCTCCGTCCTCTTTCCGATGGAACAAGCGATAGAGACCGGGCAACACCAGCAGCGTGAGCGCCGTGGATGAAAGGATGCCGCCGATGACGACGGTGGCGAGCGGACGCTGCACTTCGGCGCCTGTGCCGGTCGCGAGGGCCATTGGCACGAAGCCGAGCGAGGCGACCAACGCCGTCATCAAGACGGGGCGCAAACGCGTGAGCGAACCTTCAGTGATGGCGTCGTCGAGCGGTTTGCCTTCGGAACGCAGCTTGTTGATGAAGGAAATCATTACCATGCCGTTGAGCACGGCTACACCCGACAGGGCAATGAAACCAACGCCCGCTGAAATGGACAGTGGGATGTCACGCAGCCACAACGCGGCAACACCGCCGGTCAACGCCAGCGGCACGCCGGAGAAGACGAGCAGTGTGTCCTTGACCGTGCCGAAGGTCGCGAACAGCAGCGCTAAGACCAGCAGCAGCGTGATGGGGACGACGATTTGCAGCCGCTTGATCGCAGAGATCAACTGCTCGAACTGGCCGCCCCACGCGATCCAGTAGCCCGCCGGAACTTTGATTTTGGCGTCTACGACCTTCTGCGCTTCCGCGACGAATGAACCGAGATCGCGTCCCCGGACATTGGCCGTCACGACGATGCGGCGTTTGCCGTTCTCGCGATTAATCATGTTCGGGCCGGGAGCGATGGAGATTTCAGCCACCTCGCCCAAGGGAATGAAAGATTGCGAAGCGTGGAGACCCGATGCACGCGTGGAGATGCGAGTCAGGCCCACAGATCCATTCCGATTGCCTTCGCGCTTGGGCAAAGGCACGGGCAAGTATTCCAGAGCCCCAATGTCCGTGCGGAGATTTTCGGGCAGGCGCATGATGATTTTAAATCGCTTGTCGCCTTCAAACACTTCGCCCGCCGCCTTGCCGCCGAGGGCGATTTCAATAACCTCCTGTAGTGTGGCGATGCTCAAGCCATAGCGTGCGAGGGCTTCGCGTTTTGGGGCGATGCTCATCAACGGCAGGCCGGTGGTCTGCTCCAGCTTTACGTCCGTCGCGCCGGGGATGGTCTGCATCTCCTTTTCGATCTGCTTTCCGAATTGCTGCAACACCTCCATGTCTTCGCCGAACAGTTTCACGGCCACGTCGCTGCGCACGCCCGCGATGAGTTCGTTGAATCGCATCTGAATCGGCTGTGTGAATTCGTAATTGTTCCCGGGGATTTCCTTCACCGCCTTCTCCAGTTCCGCGACCAGTTGCGCTTTGGGCTTTTTCGGGTCGGGCCATTCCTTGCGTGGCTTCATGATGATGAACCCGTCAGCGACGCTCGGCGGCATGGGATCGGTCGCGATTTCCGCCGTGCCCATTTTGGCGAAGACGTTTTTCACTTCGGGGAACTGTTTCAGGCGTCGCTCCAACGCGTGTTGCATTTCAATCGCTTGACTCAGGCTCGTGCCGGGGATGCGCAGCGCGTGCATAGCCACGTCGCCTTCATCCAAACTCGGAATGAACTCCGTGCCCATGCGGGAGGCGACGACACCGCTGATGACAACCAAGACTACCGCCGCCAGGAACGCCGCTGCGCGAAAGTACAGGCAAAACCTCAGCACTGGCACGTAAAGCGCCTTTGCCCCCCGGATCAGAATGTTTTCCTTCTCAGAAATCTTTCCACTGAGAGACAGGGCGATGGCAGCGGGGATGAATGTCGCCGCGAAAATCATCGCGCCCGCCAGCGCCATGATGACGGTGTAAGCCATCGGGTGAAACATTTTGCCCTCGACGCCGCTCAAACTGAGGATGGGCAGATAAACCACCATGATGATAAACACGCCGAAGAAGCTGGGGCGGACGACTTCTTTGGTGGCGTCGCGAACGACCTCGAATCGCTCCGGGCGCGTGAGCAGGCGATTCATCTTGTGCTGTTCCTCGCCCAAGCGGCGGATGCAATTCTCCACGATGATGACCGCGCCGTCCACGATGAGGCCGAAATCGAGCGCGCCGAGGCTCATCAGATTGCCGCTGATTTTTGCGCCCACCATGCCGGTGATGGTGAAGAGCATGGAGAGCGGAATCACGAGCGCCGTGATGAGCGCGGCACGAATGTTTCCTAGCAACAGAAACAGAATCACGACCACCAGCACAGCGCCTTCAAAGAGGTTCTTCTTCACGGTCTGAATGGCCGCGTTGACCAAGTCGGTGCGGTTATAGACGGTTCGCGCGACAATGCCTTCCGGCAGCGACTTGTTGATTTCCGCCATCTTGTCATGCACGCGGACGGAAACAGTACGGCTGTTCTCGCCGATAAGCATGAACACGGTGCCCAAGACGACTTCCTTTCCGTTCTTGGTCGCGCCGCCGTTGCGGAGTTCTTTGCCGAGAAAAACTTCGGCCACATCGTCCATGTGGATGGGAACTCCGTCGCGATTGCCCACGACAATCTTGTTGATGTCCTCGATGCCGACGACCTGACCGGGGCTGCGGATGAGGTATTGTTCGCCGTTCCGCTCGATGTAGCCCGCGCCGATGTTGGCGTTGTTGTCCGCCAGCGCCGTCATCAGGTCGCGGAAGGTCAGGCCGTAGGCGCGCAGTTTGTCGGGATGCGGCGTGACGTGATACTGCTTCACGAAGCCGCCGATGGAATTGACATCAATGACGCCTGGCACATTGCGTAACTGCGGCTTGATGATCCAATCCTGCACGGTGCGTAAATCAATCGGCGTGATTTCACTGCCATCGGCGTTGCGCGCTCCCGTTTCGGCTTCGACGTTGAACATGTAGATTTCGCCCAAGCCCGTCGTGATCGGACCGGGCGACGGCTCGATGCCGGGCGGCAATTTACTTTTCACCTCCTGGATGCGTTCGTTGACGAGCTGGCGGGCGAAGTAAATATCCGTGCCGTCCTTGAAGACGACGGTGACTTGCGACAGGCCATAGCGCGAGACTGACCGGGTGTATTCGAGGTGCGGCAATCCACCCATCGCTGTCTCGACGGGAAAGGTGATACGCTGCTCGGCTTCCAGCGGCGAGTAGCCGGGAGCTTCGGTGTTGATCTGCACCTGGACGTTGGTGATGTCCGGCACGGCGTCAATCGTGAGGCGTTGATAATTGTAGATGCCCAGCACCGCGATGGCGGCGGTGGCGATGAGGATGAGCCAGCGTTGGCGGATGGAAAAGTTGATGAGACGTTCGAGCATAAAAATGTCCGGTTAATGGTCGTGGCTGGCGCCGGATTTCAGGACGTCGGCTTTGATGATGAAACTGTTTTCGGCGGCGTATTTCTGGCCGGGCTTCAGACCAGACACGACTTCGGCCCATTCTCCATCGCGTCGGCCTAATTCGAGAATCGCGATTTCAAACATTCCGCCGTCCGCCATAAACACCACCTGCCAATCGCGGAAGGTCTGGAGCGCGCTCGCTTTCACGGCCACAGGCACTTCAGCTTCCTCCACCACAATTTCTCCGGTCACGAACAAGCCGGGACGCCATACACCCTGGGAGTTTGGCAACTCGACCCGCGCCAGCATCGTTTGCGTGTCTTCCGCGCCGAAGGGCGATATGTAGCTGACCGAGCCCGTCGCGTTGGTCTTGTTCTCGCCCGCGAAGATGGTCACGGTCTGACCGACTTTCAGTTTGTCGAAGTCTTTCCGGTTCACATTCAAGTCCACCCACACCGTGCCGAGGTCGGCCACGCTGTAAATCGCCTCGCCTTCCTTCACGAATTCGCCCTGCGTCACGTCCTTCTTGATGACTGTTCCGGCGATGGATGACTTCACTTCGTACGGCTGCAAGCTTTCGTTGCTCTCGACAACAGCCACGACCTCATCCTTGGCTACGGCGTCACCCAGGCGTTTGTTGATTTTCTTCACGATGCCCGGATAGCGGGGAATGACGTGCGTCATGTGGTCCTCGTTTGGCAGCACGCGACCATTGACTTTGATGATTGTTTTGATTTTGGCCGAGCCAGCCGATTCGATGACGATGCCCGAATTCTTCACCGCTTCGGGTGTCATGACCGTGCGGCCTTCGTAGGAATCGTATTCCCAGCGATGGGTTTTGCCGTTGCGCTCCGCGATGACCTTCACGTCGAACGAGTGCGGTTCGACAATTTCCTGGTCGCCGAGCAGGTAGTCTTCGCGTTTCGTAAAGCCGATCTTGTCCACGGGCCCGCCGAAGCGGTGAAGTTCAATCGTCAGCTTCACTCCGGCTGGATCAATCGGCTTGTCCTTCTCGTAGAAGAACACGCGGAACTCCGGTGGAACTCCGCTCTCGAAGATGGTCACTTCCGTTCCAAAATCGCCTTCGCGCAACAGGCGTCCGCCATGCGGACCTTTCGCAGCCTCGGCGACGGCTTCGGCGCCGTGGCCGCCCTCGCCGGAAACGTCGGACGCGGGTTTCGCGTTTCGCAGCACAAACCAAGTGAGGGCAGTTCCGGCCAGAAGCACGAGAATTACCGCTGTAAATTGTTTCTTGTTCATAGGCAAAGAGTCGTTCAGTTCGTAATGGAGTGTTTGCAGGCCGGGCGGATCACGGATGTGAGTTGCCTCCCTCGATGGGCTGACCAATTAGCCGCTCCAACTCCACGAGGAATTGATGATAGGCAGTGGCCGTTTGAATGTATTCCTGCTTGATGTCGAAGAGCGTGCGTTGCGCGTCGAGGACTTCGAGATAGGAGAACCTTCCCTGGGCAAAGCCGTCCCGCGAAAGTGCCAGCGCGTCCTCCGCTTTTGGCACAATCTCCTTTTGCAATCCGTCCATGACCTGAACGGCCCGCGCCATTTCTTCGTAGAGGCCGAGCAGGACCGTGCCGAGGCGAACTTCCGCCGCCTTCTGTTCCGCCTCCGTCCGGCCCAGCAACGCCCGCGCTTCCGCCATGCCGCCCTGATTGCGGTCAAAGAGTCGCAGCGGCATGGAGAAGCCAAGAACAAGCGCCATGTCTCCCGGCCCGGCCAGATGGCGAATGCCGCCGCCCACCGCCACGTTGGGAACTCGCCGCGCATCGGCCAGTTTGATTTCCGCTTCGCGCAGTTTTGTTTCCGAGACCCAGCGGGCGATTTCTGGGCTTCTGGAAATACGATCCACGAGACCTTCAAAAGGCGGGACTGGTTTGCGGGCGAACAAGTCCGCTTCCGCCCGGTTGAACAACGGTTGGGCATTCCGCCAGCTTGCCGACAATTTCTTGCGCGAGGCATCCAGAATATGGCGGGCGCTTCCCACCAGCATTTCGCCACGAGCCAACGCGACTTGCGCTTTGCGATCCTCCAAAGCCGAGCCTTTCCCGGCGGTCACGCGTTCCTGCACGATTCGGAGTGCGTCCTCCGCCAACTGCCGATTCGTCAGCGCCAAATCCAAAGCGTGCTGGTTCGCGACGACTTGAATGAAGCGTTGTGTCACATCCCCCAAGACTTCCACCCGCTTCAATTCATACTCGGATTTGGTGATGTCTCGCGCCTGCGAGGCGACCGCCGCTCGTGCCGCTCGTTTGCCGCCGAGTTCAATCACCTGGCTCAGTTGCAGCGTGGTCTGAGCCTCACGAAAACCTCGGGTGTCGCCTGTGCCAAGCACGTCTTCCACTTCCAATCCCAATTCGGGATTCAGCCACAGCCCCGCTTGCAAGACGCGCGCCTCATTGGCCCGCGTCTGCCATGCAAACGGCGCAAGTTCCGGATTCTCCGTCAATGCCAGCGCCAGCGCCGCGCGCAGTGTTAGCACGCCGGTCGGCTCTCGCATCGGCGCGGAAGGTTCTCGTTGCTTCGGAATTTCGACTGGCCCTCTAGACGCGGCGCTTTGTGCCTGAGACTCCGGCTGGGAGTGGCTTTCGGCAGGCGGTTTCGTGACGCAGCCGGCCATGCCGAAAATCAAACCGGCCACAAACAGGTTTCTGACGGACACAATTCTCTTCATAAAACGGACTTTCAACGGACACAATGGATCAAGGAAACAGAATCAGGGCGTGCGAGCAGACCGTGCGAACGGGGAAGGAATCCTCGGAAAGAGGACTCAGTTAGGAAGCAAGCGAAGGAGCGCGAACAGGGAGAGCAGCGCGGAAGGCGAACTGCCAGCTTGTGCCGAGTTCAGGTGGAGGTGGACTCAAGCTTCCACCACCGGGATCGGCATCCGGGTCTGCATTGAGCAACAGGACGCACAACAACTCAAGGCTGTGCGAGAGGTCGAGGGAATTGCTTAAAGGGCGCTGAAGTTCCTCGTGGCTGGATTCGATGCGACAGACCCCGTCAGCAGCCTCGTGGTTCTTGTCCGAATGATCAGACCCGTCGGCATGGGCATGGTCCTGATGAATCAGTCCCAAGCTTTCCAATAGCGGATGCGATGATGCAAACGCGAACAGCGTCAACATCAGAATTGCCACTATGGGCTTGAGACATCTCACAACGTTAAAGGTATGGGCAAGGGCAACCCCGCGCAACGACAATTTACGCGGAGCCGTCCCGCAAAACCGAATCCACTTGGGTGTCCTTTATCATGAGTCTGCGGGGTGAACGGACGATACGCGACTCGGAGATTCGATCCCTCTGCGCTCCACCCACTCGTAGAGCACGGGCAGCAGGACGAGCGTAAGAAAAGTTGAAGTGATGATGCCGCCGATGACGACGGTCGCGAGCGGGCGCTGGACTTCTGCACCTGCGCCGGAAGCAATCGCCATCGGCACGAAGCCAAAGCTGGCGACTAGCGCGGTCATCAACTTCGGGCGCAGCCGGGTCAGTGTGCCCTCGATGACAGCTTCGCGCACAGTGCGACCTTCACGCCTCAACTGGTTGATGAAGCTGATGAGCATGATGCCGTTCAGGACGGCGATGCCACTGAGCGCGATGAATCCCACACCCGCGCTGATGGTGAAAGGCATGTCGCGCACCCACAGCGCGAAAATGCCGCCCGTGACGGCAAGCGGCACGCAGACGAAAATGAGAGCGGCCTGCCGGAAGCTGCCGAAGCTCAGAAAAATCAGGATGAAGATGAACACCAACGCCATCGGCACGATGATGGCGAGCCGCAGCCGCGCCCGTTGCAGGTTCTCGAACTGCCCACCGAACTCGAAGTAGTAGCCGGGCGGAAACTTCACCTCGGCCTTGATGCCAGCGAGAGCCTCTTTTACGAAACCTTCCACGTCGCGTCCACGCAGGTTCACGAGCACGGCGGCGCGACGCTGGCCGGATTCACGAGTGACTGCGCCGACAGCTTCTAGCATCTCGAAGCGGGCAACTTGACCGAGCGTTAGCAAGCCGCCTTCGTCCGTCCGCACCGGCAACCGCTTCATCGTGTCCACACTTTGACGGGCAGCTTCGGCAAGACGCACGACGATGGGGAAGCGCCGGTTGCCCTCGATGATGGTGCCCACTTCCTCGCCCGCCAGCGCCGTGGCAATGGCGCGATTCAGGTCTTCGGTTTGCAGACTGTAGCGGCGGAGCGCGTCGCGGTCGGGTTTGATTTCCAGCAGTGGCGAGCGACCGAAGGCGTCGAATTCCACGTCGCCGCTGCCGGGAAGTTTGCGGAGCAAGTCGCGAACTTCCGTGGCCAGCCGCTCCAACTCCTTGAAATCGTCGCCGTAAATCTTCACCGCGATGTCGGCGCGGACGCCCGCCATCATTTCGTTGAAGCGCATCTGAATCGGTTGGGTGAACAGATACGTCTGCCCCGGCACATGCACCGCGAGATCGCGGCGCATCAGTTCGATGAGTTCCTCCTTGGTCGCGGGACGGCCATTGATTTTGCGCCACTGGTTGCGCGGTTTGAATTCAACATAGGTGTCGCACAGGTTTGGCCCCATCGGGTCCACGGCGATTTCCGCCGTGCCGATCAGGCCAAATATGCGGTCGATTTCGGGGAACTTTTCCAGCAGCCGTTTCTCGGACTGACGCTGCAATTCGGTGGACGCGCCCAGCCCGGCGCTGCTGCTGCGGATGAATTGCAGGAGCATCGTGCCCTCTTCGAGTTGCGGGATAAACTCCGCGCCCAGCCGCGTCAAGACCAACAGCGACGAGCCGAACAGAACTACGGCGGCTGTGACAACGACCAGTTTGAACTGGAGCGCCCACGCGAGCAGCGGTGTGTAAACCGCCTTGAAGAAACGCACGAGCCAGTTGTCGTCCTCCTTGATTTTGCCGCGCAGGAAATAGGAACAAAGCACCGGCATAAGCGTGAGCGCCAGGACGAGCGAACCGGCGAGCGCGAAGATGACGGTGAGCGCCATCGGGCGGAACATTTTTCCTTCGATGCCGGTGAGCGCGAGGATTGGGATGTAAACGACTGTGATGATGAGCACCCCAAAGAACATCGGGCTGGCGACTTCCTTCGCCGAGAAACGCACTTCGTCGAAGCGTTCGGCGGCGGTGAGTTCGCGGCCCAGTGCCTTCTGCTTGTGCGCGAGATGACGGATGATGTTTTCCACCATCACCACCGCGCCGTCGATGATGAGTCCAAAGTCGATGGCCCCGAGGCTCATCAGGTTCCCTGACACGCGGCTCTCCACCATTCCGGTAACGGCGAAGAGCATCGACAGAGGAATCGCCAACGCAACAATCAGCGCTGCCCGCAGATTGCCGAGCAGCGCGAACAGCACGACCACGACGAGCAACGCGCCCTCGAACAGACTTGTCTCGACCGTGTGCAGGGTGCGGTTCACCAGGTCGGAACGATTGTAGAGCGGGCGCACCTCCACGCCGGGCGGCAGCTTCTCCTGGATGTGTTTCAGCTTCGCCGCCACGTCTCGGGCCACGATGCGGCTGTTCCCACCCGCCAGCATCAAAGCGCCGCCGACCACGCCCTCTTCACCATTCACCGTGGCCGCGCCGGTGCGGAAACTCGACCCGATTCCAACCTGGGCCACGTCTTGCACGAGAAGCGCCTTCGCCGCCCCGGCGAACTTGAGCGGGATGTTCGCAATCTCATCGGTGGTGCTCACTCGGCTGTTGGCGCGGATGACGATCTGTTCGCCGCCGATTTCGACCAGCCCTCCGCCGACGTTCTGGGTGTTCTCACCGATAGTGTGCGCTAGTTCATCCATCGTCAGGCCGACGCTCGTCAGACGCGCCGGATCGGGCATGACGACGATTTGCTTTTCATAGCCGCCGCTCGTGTTCACCTCAGCGACGCCGGGCGTAGCACGGAGTAGTGGGCTGATGATGTATTCCTGAATCTGCTTGAGGGTCATCAGTTGCCCCGTTCGCGTCATCGTGGCAGCCGAGGTAACGAGGCTCTGAGTTTCCGCGTTCGTTGGTTTGAGCCTCCTCACGTCGGATGCAGGAGAGTTGGACGCAAAATCGACCGTGTAGTAGAAAATCTCACCGAGCGCGGTGCTGATGGGTGCAAGCCTGGGGTGCAGGCCGGGCGGGAGTTTTTCCGCCGCGACCAGCAGTCGCTCGCTCACCAGTTGCCGCGTGCGGTAGAGGTCAACGTCGTCCTCGAACGTCATGCGGATTTGCGAGAGGCCGAACTTCGAGAGCGAGCGCAGTTCGATCATGCCGGGCAGTCCGGCCATCTGGCTTTCGAGCGGGAGCGTGACGAGCTTCTCGATTTCCTCCGGCGCAAGCGCGGGCACGGCAGTGTTCAATAGCACCTGGGGATTGGTGATGTCCGGCACCGCGTCAATCGGCAGGCGTAGGGCCGACCATGCGCCGACACCAACAAGGACGAGCGCGGCCAGCAATACGAGCGGCCGTTGGCGGAGCGACCACTCGACGGTCTTGAGTATCATGCGGCTATTTCCCCTTCGCTGGCATGACGCAGCACGCCTGCCCGCCTTTGACCGCCGCCAGTTCCGTCATCCACAGCGACATCACAGGCTGCAACACAACTTGGTCGCCGGAGTAAAGGCCGTCGGTGATTTCCACGAGGTCGGCGTTCGCCGCGCCCACCTTGACCGGAGTGCGAACCAGATGTTCACCGCTCACCGTGTAGACGGAGTAGCCATCGCTGCATTGGAGCAACGCGGCGGCGGGAATGGACACGACGTTCGTGGCGTCGTCGCGGGTGATGCGGGCTTGAAGAAACGCTCCGGCCAACACGCCATCCGGCACGGGACGAAACTCGACGAGGACTTCGAGCGTGCCCGTGGCCCTCCGCAACTCGTCGGTCAACCGCGTTACTTTACCGTTGAACGGCTGACCGTCCGCTGACTGCAACTCCACAGGCTGACCGGCTCTCAGCTTTTCGGCTTGCTCCGGCGTCAAGGTGCCGCTGGCCTTTCCGTCGCCTTCGCCCACTTGATACACGCGCAGCGGCAGGTCAAGTGTCGCGCTCACTCGTTGCTCGGTGACTTCGGCGATCCGCACGCCCAGGGACTGCCGCGTGTCCTCCGGCAACAGCAGCCCTTTTTTGCTGTGTTGCGGGCCGAGGACGACGGCTTCGCCCTCGCTGGCGGTCACGGAACTTCTAGGTTTGCACGCGGTCATCGTCGCGCTCGCGAGCACCGCTGCCAGGATGGGGATGTAGAAATTGTTTTGCTTCATAACGGACCAAACGGGTTTTACCGACCAAGGGAACACACGCGGCGTGCGACAGGCACACCGCGACCGTGGGAACCTCCCGAACGGGATTCGTTACGAAGCGAGGGAAGGCGCACGCGGCGGAAGCGCGGCGCGGAAGGAAAACTGCCAGGAGACGGGCAAATCTGGTGGAGCGGTGGCGGTTTGAAGGGGTCCAATTTTACCGTGCCGTTGAACCTTCATGATAGAGGTGGTGCAATCGAACAACAGCACACCGGGTGGCGCGATGAGGAGCAACTGGTCTTGCTGTGAGATGTAATTGGCGGAAGCCAGAGCGCCGCACGGCTTGTCGCAGTTGCCTGGACCGGGAACGGAATGAGAATGCTCTTTGGAGCAGCAATCCCGCTTGCCCAGCAAGCCCGATGCGTCAATCAAACAACATGAAGCCGCTGGCACCCAAAGGAGCGCCAGCACCAACGCGACAAATGCCTTGAACCGCTGCACGGAAAAGCAATACCACATCGGCAGTGCCGAAGCAATGCGGGAGATTGGTAGAGCGAGACGGGGTGGGGCCATGCGCGAAGCCAAGAGCCGGGACAGATGTGAAATTGATCCAATTGACTGGCGTTGCTTGCCGGTCCTCTTTGAAGGACAATTACCAACATGAAACGAAACCATTTTCTTACGATCCTGATTTCCATTGTTGTGCCGTCCGCCTTGCTGCTCGCCCAGCAAGGCGCTCATGACGCGAAATCCACTCAGGCGAACCTTTACCCGCCTGCGAATATTCAATGGAAGAATGGCCCTGCTTCGCTCTCGCCGGGCGCGAAGATCGCCGTCCTCGAAGGTGACCCGGCCAAGGATGGAATGTTTGTCATGCGCGTGCGCGTGCCCGATGGTTTCCACATCCCGCCGCATACCCATCCCAAACCGGAGCGTGTGACCATCATTCAAGGCAAGTTCCTACTGGCGATGGGTGACAATCCGAAGCGCGCCAATGCCGAAGCCTTGCCCGCTGGAACCTACGGAGTCTGGCCGCCGGGAATGGTTCACGCCGTGTGGACTGAGGGCGAAACCATCGTGCAGTTTCACGGTATAGGACCTTGGGTCATCAATTACGTCAATCTTGCTGACGACCCGCGCAACGCGAAGAAGTAGCACGACTCGCGAGCAACGCTGGGCACGTTCGTTGTGTGACGCAATCACGCCTGGGCGGGATCTCCATTGATGTGCGCAAAGTCCGCGAATGATTCCCTTTAAAATGATGCTCACTTCGACTTCAACAATCGCAGTGCGTTCGCAATGACGACGAGCGTTGCGCCCGTGTCCGCCAGAATCGCCAGCCAGAGGCTCGTGTAGCCGGACAACGCGAGCGCCAGGAACACGGCCTTCACGCCAAGCGCGAAGGCGATGTTCGCTTGAATGATGCGGACGGTGCGCCGGCCAAGTTGAATGGCTTCGGCCACCTTGCTCAAATCATCCTGCATCAGCGCGATGTCGGCTGTTTCAATCGCCGTGTCTGTGCCCACGCCGCCCATTGCGATGCCGATGCTGGCCGCGGCCATCGCGGGAGCGTCGTTCACGCCGTCCCCGATCATGCCGACGTGTTTGTGCAGTGCGAGCAGTTCACGGACACGCTCGATTTTCTGGTCGGGCAGCAAATCACCTTTAGCCTCGTCAATCCCAACCTGTTCGGAAATTGCGTCCACCGTTCGCTGATTGTCGCCGCTTAACATGACGACCTTTTCCACCCCGGCGGCGTGCAGGGCTTTGATGGCTTCGATGGCGTTGGGGCGGATGGTGTCGGCAATAGCGAGAATTCCCAGCACTTCGCCTTTGCAATCTTGGTGCGGTTTGTCGCCGACGATGACAACTGACATTGCTTGCGCTTCTAATTCGGCAAGTTTCTTTTCGAGTTCATCCGAACAGACGGCGGATTCGTGCGCAAAGCGGTGATTGCCGACGAAATACAGGTGGCCGGCAATCTGCGCCTCCGCGCCCCGACCGGTTTTGGATTGATAGCTCTCGCTACGCGGGAACTGAATCTTCTTTTCCTCCGCATACTTCACGACGGCTTGCGCCAGCGGATGCTCGGAGTGAGTGTCAATCGCAGCGGCGACGCGCAGGATTTCTTCCTCGGCTTTCCCGTTCCACGGAATCACCTGTTGGACGCGAGGTTTGCCTTCGGTGATCGTGCTGGTCTTGTCCACGGCGAGAGCCTTGAGCTTTCCAATTTCTTCCAGGAACACTCCGCCCTTGATGAGCACGCCGCGCCGCGCCATCGCGGTCAGGCCGGAGACAATCGAGACGGGCGTGGCAATCACCAGTGCGCACGGACAGGCGATGACAAGTAGAACCAGCGCGCGATACGTCCACTCCAACCATGCGCCATTGAAAAGCAACGGGCCGGACAGCAGGACTAGAATCGCCACGACGAAAACCGCAGGCGTGTAAATCTTGGCGAAGCGGTCAACGAAGCGTTGTGAGGGCGCTTTCTGGCCTTGCGCGTCGCCGAGAAGCTTGATGATTTTGGCCAGCGTGGTGTGGGTCGAAGCCTTGGTCACTTTCACTTCAAGCGAGCCTTCGCCGTTGATTGTTCCCGCGAAGACGGTGTCACCCGCTTTCTTTTCCACCGGCATGGATTCGCCAGTGATGGGCGCTTGGTTGATAGCGGATTCACCGGAAGTGACAACGCCATCCAGCGGCACGCGCGCTCCCGATTTGATGACGATGGTTTCATCCACTTTGACTTCTTCAACTCGCACATCCTGAATCTGATCCCTTCGTTTCACCAGCGTGGTATCCGGGGTGAGTTCGAGCAGCGATTGGATTGCCCTGCGAGCGCGGCCGACACTGAATCCTTCCAGCAGTTCCGACAGCTCGAACAGAAACACGACTGCCGCTGCCTCCGTCCATTCGCCGATGCACGCCGCGCCGATCACCGCGACACTCATCAGCACATTCATGTCGAGCGAGAAGTGGCGCAGGGCGCGAACCGCCTTCGGGAGAATGAACCAGCCTCCAGCGAGTATGGCGACGACAGCGGCGGTGGCTTTGCCGTAGGGCGCAAAAAGATTCTGGCATTGCAACAGAAGTGAAACTCCCGTGAAGACGGCGGAGATGCTGACTAGAACTACGCGAACCTTGTTAAAATCAGCGGTGTGTTCCTCCTCCGTTTCGTTTCCACCCATCGCCGGTGAAGCCTTCAATCCTGCCGTGGCGATGGCTTTGATGAGTTGTTCTGGCGTAACCGATTTGTCGTGGATAATCGTCGCCGTCCCCGCCATGAGGTTGACATTGACCTCGCCAACCCCGGAGAGCGGTTTAAGCGCCCTTTCAATCGCGGCGATTTCATCGGGACAGTCCATCCCAGCGACGCGCAAGGTCGTCGCCGAGTTTGCGATGTTGCCCACCCCTCGGCGGACGTCCTCACCGCTCAGTGGTCGCAGGTGCAGCCGTACTCGGCGCGCTTGCAGCCGCCGCAGAGGCTCATGTCCAGTTTGAAGCGGAGATTAAACGGTTTGGCGTCGGCGGTCTGCTTGAACTGCACCACGACGTTGTAGCCTTCGCCATCCGGCAGCTTCGTCTTGCTGACGAGTGAATCGCCATTCTTCTCGAACGCCAGCGTTGCCTTGCCGCTCTTGGCGTCAGCGATCACCGTGACGTTTTGGTCAGCGGCAGGAACCGGTTTCAAGTTCGCGTCGTAGAACGCGATGGTGACAGTGCGGTCTTTCTCGACGTAGAACTCAGCTTTCGGGCTGGTCTTGTCGAGAATGCGACCACCCTTGGGGCCGCCTTCGACCTTCTTCTCGGCGGCAGTGGCGGTGAACAGGCCGACGCAGAGCGCGACGGCGACGGTGAGGATGTGGATGCGTGTTTTCATTTTATTGGTAGCAGACGACGTGAGGAGGCTCTATCCCTCCGTCGCTTCGGTTGGTGTTTCAGTTAGAGCCTCCTCACGTCGGCTGCTACGTTTAGTTTCAAGCCACTCGTAAAGCGTCGGGAGCAAAACGAGAGTGAGGAAAGTGGAGGATAGGATGCCGCCGATCACGACGGTGGCGAGCGGGCGTTGGACTTCCGCGCCCGCGCCACTGGCAATCGCCATCGGCAGGAAGCCGAGCGAGGCTACGAGCGCCGTCATGAGTTTGGGACGCAAGCGCAGCAGAGAGCCGTCCCAGACGGCAGTGCGCACGTCGGCGCCGCGCTCCCGCAACTGGTTGAAGAAAGTGATGATCATGAGTCCGTTGAGGACAGCGATGCCGGAAAGCGCGATGAAGCCCACGCCCGCCGAAATGCTGAACGGCAGGTCGCGCGCCCACAGCGCAAAGACGCCGCCGGTCACGGCGAGCGGCACGGCCAGGAACACCAGCAGGGATTGCCGCACGCTTTGCAGGGCCATGAAGATGAGGATGAAAATCAGCGCCATCGCAACAGGCACGACGATGGTGAGCCGTTTCCGCGCTTCCATCAGGTTCTTGAACTGGCCGCCGAACTCGATGGTGTAGCCGTCCGGCAGCTTGATTTGCTCCGTGATCTTCTTTTGCGCTTCGAGGACGAAGCTTTCCACGTCGCGTCCGCGCAGGTTCACCATGATGGCGGCGCGGCGTTGGCTGAACTCACGGGCGATGGCGGCGACTTGTTCGACCACGCGGAAGTCGGCGACCTGGCCAAGCGTGAGCAAGCCGCCGTCGTCCACCCGCACGGGCAGACGCTTGAGATCGTCGATTTTCTCGCGCAATTCCTCGCTCAAGCGAATCACAATGTCGAAGCGGCGGTTGCCTTCGATGAGCTTGCCCACTTCCTGCCCGGCGAGCGCGGCGGTGACCACGCGGTTCAACTCGGCGGCGTGCAGGTTGTATTGGCTCATCGCCTCGCGCTTGGGAACTATTTCGAGCAAAGGTGATTTGCCGAGCGCATCGAACTCCACGTCCGCCGCGCCGGGAACTTTTTCCAAAATGTCCCGCGCCTCGCTGGCAATCCTCTCAATCACCGCGAAGTCCTCACCAAAGACTTTCACCGCGATGTCGGCGCGGGTGCCTTCGAGAATTTCGTTGAAGCGCATTTCAATGGGTTGGCTGAACAAATGGCCTTCGCCGGGAAGGTGCTTGCCCAACTCCTCGGTCATCAGCGCGGCGAGGGCTTCCTTGCCGATGGGTTTGCCGTCCACTTTGCGCCACTTATCCAGCGGATTGAACATGATGTAGGTGTCCGCGACGTTCACGCCCATCGGGTCGCTCGCGATTTCCGCCGTTCCGAGGCGGCTGAAGGTGTAGGAAACTTCGGGAAATTTCTCCAGTAGCAGCTTCTCGCCGCGTTTCTGCATTTCCACGCTGGCATCAATGCCGATGCTCGTCGTGCGAATCATGTGGGTGGCGAACGAACCTTCGTCCAATTGGGGCACGAATTCCGCCCCCAGCCGGTTGAACACAGAAACCGCCAGGATGAACAAAACCAGCGCCGCGCCGGTGACGACCCAGCGGAAGCCCAGCGCGAAGCGCAGGATGGGCGTATAGACGATCTTGGCCCAGTTCACGAGGAAGCTGTCCTTCTCCTTGATGTTACCGCCGAGCAGATACGAGCAAAGCGCAGGCATGAACGTGAGTGCCAGAGCCATCGAACCGACGAGCGCGAAGATGACGGTGATCGCCATCGGCTTGAACATTTTTCCCTCGATGCCAGTGAGCGCGAGAATCGGGAAATAGACGACGGTGATGATGCACACGCCGAAGAACATTGGGCTGGCGACCTCCTTGGCGCTGACGAGCACTTCCTGGGCTCGCTCCAGCGCGGTTAACCGGCGTCCGAGCTTGTGCTGTTTCTCCGCGAGATGACGGATGATGTTTTCCACCATCACGACCGCGCCATCCACGATCAGACCGAAGTCAATCGCGCCCAGGCTCATCAAATTGCCGGAGACTCGGCTCTGCACCATGCCGGTCATAGCGAAGAGCAGTGACAGCGGAATGGCCAACGCGACGATGAAGGCCGCACGCCAGTTAGCGAGCATGACGAGCAGCACGACGACGACTAGGATCGCGCCCTCAAACAAACTTGTTTCCACCGTGCGGATGGTGCGATCCACCAGCACGGTGCGGTCATAGACCGGGATGATTTGCACGCCCGCCGGGAGTTTGGTCTGAATCTCCTTGAGCTTTTCATCCACACGTTTGGCGACGATGCGGCTGTTTTCACCGGCCAGCATCAGGGCGGAGCCGAGCACAGCTTCTTCGCCGTTGTAAGTCGCCGTGCCGGTGCGAACGGCTTTCCCGATGCCCACGTCCGCAACGTCTTTGACGCGCAACGGCGTGGCGCGCGAACCGAACTTGAGCGGCAGCCGCTCGATTTCCTCCACGGTTTGCACCCGGCCCGCCGCGCGCACCGTGACCGATTCGCCGCCGAGTTGGATCAGGCCACCACCTGCATTCTCGACGTTCTCGCCGATGGCTTCGGCAATTTCACTAAACGACATGCCGACGCTCTTGAGCTTGTCGGGATTGGGCTGAATGACGATTTGCTTTTCGTAACCGCCGGTGGTGTTGACTTCGGCGAGGCCGGGTGTGGAACGCAGGCGCGGCTTGATGACGTAATCGTGCAGGAGCTTGAGTTCCATCAACTGCGCCTCGCGCGTGGCGGGCTTGTTCGTAGCGCCCACCGCGTATTCGACGACGTAGTAATAAATCTCGCCGAGGCCGGTGCTGATGGGCGCGAGCTTGGGCGTGAGGCCGGGTGGCAATTCATCAATCACCGTCTGCAAGCGTTCGCTAACGAGTTGGCGCGAGCGATAGATGTCTGTGCCATCCTCGAAGATGATGTTCACTTGCGAGAGTCCGAACTTGGAGAGCGACCTCAACTCCGTCAGGCCGGGGATGCCCGCCATCTCGTTCTCAATCGGAAAGGTGACGAGCTTTTCGATTTCCTCCGGGGCCAGAGCGCGGATCGCAGTGTTGATCTGCACCTGGACGTTGGTGATGTCCGGCACGGCGTCAATCGGCAGGCGCAGCGCGGAGTAAAGGCCGATGCCAACCATGACCACGGTGGCGAGCAGCACGACCACGCGCTGGCGGACGGAGAATTCAAGGAGACGGTTGAGCATGGTCAGGAGTCAGGGGACAGGGGACAGGGGACAGGGGACAGGGGAGGGAGTCGGGGCCTCCTGAACTCTGGCGCCTGACCCTTGTTCCTTGTAATCTTTGGACATGCAAATCAGATCGGCGAAGAAATTGATGGCTTACAAGAAGGGTTATGAACTCGCGATGCGAGTGTTCCGGTTGAGCAAGGCATTCCCGGCAGAGGAACGATTCGCGCTCACGAGCCAGATTCGCCGCGCGTCGCGATCGGTGTGCCTCAATCTTCGAGATGCGTGGGCGAAGCCCCGCTATGAGGCGCATTTCGTTTCCAAGCTGACCGATTGCGACGGTGAGAATGCGGAAACCGACTCGGGCCTCGATTTCGCCCTCGATTGCGGCTACATCACGGCCGCCGAGCACAGCGAGTTGGTCGCGCTCAGCGCCGAGGTCCGCAAACTGCTTGGTTCTATGCTGCTTCATCCTGAAAAGTGGCTTCAAAGCTGACCCCTGACGCCTGCCTTCAGTGGCTATGCCCACCGCCTTTGGTCGCGCGGAGTTCAATGAGCCAGAGGGTTTGCACGGGCTTGGTCACGACTTGGTCGCCCGCGAGAAGACCGTCGGTGATCTCCACCCAGCCGTCGGCTTCCGACCCGACTTTGACCGCCGTGCGGAAATACGCGTCGCCGTTGACGGCATAGACGAACGTGCCTTCGGAAGTGCGCAACAAAGCCGCTTGCGGAATCGCCGCTACGGCTTTCTCGCGTGGCAGATTGATGCGGGCCGGGACGAACTCCCCGGACTTGAGCGCCGTCGTCGCATTGGACACACCGATGACGACTTCGGATTCACCCAGGGCCAGCGCCTTTTGCACGGCTAGAACGACCCCGCTCAGCGGGCTGTCGGTGTCCTTGAGAACATGCACGGACTGGCCGGCTTTGACCACGGCGGCGCTCTCCGAAGAAAGAAACGCGGAGCCATGCACGTCGCAGCCGGAATGCACTTCCGGATTCAGCAGGTGATGGTGCTTCTCGCCGAAGATCTGAACGGTGAGGTGGATTTGGTTCGAGAGCTTCCGCTCCGTCACGTCCGCCGTTTCCAACCCGAGAATCTTCCGAGTCTCCTCCGTGAGGCTGACGCCCTTGCCCGCCTTGAACGAAGCGCCGGAAGGCGATTCCTCACCGTGATTGTGACCATCGTGCTTGCCGTGAGCCTCTCCCTTTTTGCCGCAGCCTGCCAGGGCGAGCGCCAGGATCAACGTAGCAGCCAACGTGAGGAGGCTCTGAATCCCCCGCCTCCTCGACCGCCGCGAGTCAATCCGGAGCCTCCTTACGTCGGCTGCTACAATATTGGCTTTCACTTCGGATCCTCCGGCGCGGCGGTCTTGGTCAATGGCAACGGCAGGCCAGTTAGCAGTTCCAATTGCGCTGCGGATTCGAGGGCCTCTTTCTTCGTGTCAAGCAAGCCCTCGACGGCATCTAGGTATTGCTTCTGCAACTCGACGTAGGTGGAAATTGGCACTGCGCCGAGCCGGTAATGGCGATCCGCCACTTCAGCAGCTTGCTGGAAATGGTGCACCGCGTCGGGGCGCCAATTCGCCATCTCACGCAAATGTGTTTCGTAGGTCAGCGCGGCTTCGATGACTTTGCGCTGAATCTCGCGCTCAGCGACGTTGAGTGAAACTTCGGCCTGCGTCTGTCTTGCGACGGCGGCTTCGACCGTGCCCTTGTTCCGATTCCACAGCGGCAATGGCAGCGACAACCCAATGCCCGCCTGGGTCTCTCGGTCGCCGCCCGCGCGCTCCTGCGCGACAAACGGGCCAACGGAAATCGCCGGATAACGCTCGTTTTTTGCGAGGTTCACTCGGAAGCCCTGTTGCGCCAGTTCAACGGCGCGGACGCGCAACTCAAAGTTGTTGGTCCTGGCCATCGACATCAGCGCGTTCCTGTCCGCTGGCGCTTGGAAGGTCAGATGTGTTTGGCCAATCGACAGGTGCGTGTCCGGAGGATTGCCACGAAGCTGGTTCAACTCTAGCAGCGCCGATTGGGCGGCGAGCCGCGCCCCGCTCGCCTTACGCTGCGCATTCAACTCGGTTGCCTCGATGACACGTGTTTCGAGGAGCGGAGTCAGGCCCGCCGGGTCGCGTTGCACCAGCACTTCGCGCAATGCCTTGAACCGTTCGGCGACCTCACTGGCTGCGGCGGACTTCTCCTGCGCCGCGAACAGGCCGTAGGCGAGAGTCCGCACCCGCCCGGCGAGCGCGACCTTGAATCGTTCGTAGCCAAGCTTCGCGAGTTCGATGTCGTGATTCGCGATGGCCTTGCGCAACCCCATGCGCCCCGGCCACTCGAAAGGCTGCGCCACGGATACAGACCAGGCCACGCCCTCGGCGCTGAATCCACCTCCTCGCGCGGATTTTTGGCCGACGCCGCCGCTCAATTCTGGATTGGCGAACGAGCCAGCGGTCATTCGTCCAGCCTTCGCCGCGCTGATTTCAGCGTCATAGAATTTGAGTTCGGGATTCTTCTCCAACGCCTCCGCCACGAGCGCGTCGAGCGTTTGCGAGACGTTTGTCGCGACGTTGGCGGAAACGGCTTCCTGCCCTTGCGCGATAGGCGCGATCTGGGATGCAGCGAGCGCCGCCACAGCGAATTGGCGACACCAAAGACTTGATAGCTTCATAGATTCAAAACGGTCGGAACACGGACACGGCAAACCACGACGGAATGAGAAACGTGGGCGCGACGAAGCGCCTGTTGAACCGGGGAAATGCCCTCGGCGGAAGCGAGGACTAATTACGAAGCGAGGGAAGGAGCACGGACAGGAAGAGCCGTGCGACGGGAAAACTGCCAGGATGTGGGTAGATCTGGGGGCGCCGACGTAAGGATGCCGAGACTCACCTCGACGGGAAGCGATTTTTCGACAGCCCCGAAATTGTCTGCTGGCAGAATAGCGACGCAAATGATCGGGACACTTTTCTGTTGCCGAAACGATTGATATTTGGCGGATTCAACCGAGCAGCAATGACCCTCCTTGCAGGGGTCGCTTCCGCTGGATGTTGTCATCTCCGCGGAGCAACGAAGGAACTCGAAGCCTGGCATGGCTTCGAGTTGGCAATGGGACGTGAGTGGCACCCACGCGAATGCCAGCAACATTACCCAAACTGTTCTCATAAACGGCCGCACAGAATGATGAATATGCCATCGTATGGAATTGTCAACTGAAGTTTGGTGTGAATATCGGCATGGCCGCGCTTACCAGGGCGGTGTCTATTCGTTGGTGGACCCGCACCACAACGATCTGCTATACATGTCACCCATGAAAAATCGAATACATGCCTGCCTCCTGTTGATCGGCCTCACTCTGCCGACCTTCGGTCAGCCCTATTTCGTCGCCCCTGCCGGCAAAGACTCGAATCCTGGCACGTTGGAAAAACCCTTCGCCAACCTCCAACGCGCACAACAAGCGGTACGCCAGAAACCAGGCGCCGTGTTTGTGCGCGGCGGCACCTACTATCTGCCGAAGACCTTGGTTTTCACCGCTCTGGATTCCGGTAGGGAGGGCGCGCCGGTTGTTTACCAAGCCTACGAAAACGAGCAGCCGGTCATCAGCGGTGGCGTCGGGCTGGAGAATCTCGACTGGCAGCCCGCCAAGGGTGGCATCTTTCAGGCGAAAGTGCCGGCGGATCTGCGCACCGAGGAAATCTTCGTGAACGGCGAGCGCCAGATCCTGGCGCGCTACCCGAACTTCGATCCCGCCGCGAAGTATTTTGACGGTTTTGCTGCCGACGCGATCTCCGCGAATCGCATCGCGCGGTGGGCCGATCCGGCGGGCGGTTATTTCCACGCCATGCACCCATCGCTCTGGGGCGATTTCACCTGGCGCATCACCGGAAAGGACGCGAACGGGGAAGTCACGAAGGAAGGCGGCTGGCAGAACAATCGGGGCGGGGCGGTGCATCGGACCATTCGTTTCGTGGAAAATATTTTCGAGGAGCTGGACGCGCCGGGCGAGTGGTTCCTCGAGGCGAAGACGCACACGCTCTATTTCTATCCCCCGACCGGGCTGGACCTGAAAAGCGCTCAAGTGGAGGCCACGCGGTTGCGCAGCCTGGTCGAGTTTCACGGCAACGAGGCAAATCCCGTGCGCTTCGTCACGTTGCGCGGGCTGACGTTTCGTCACGCGGCGCGCACGGTGATGGACACGAAGGAACCGATGCTGCGCTCCGACTGGGCCATCTATCGCGGCGGAGCGATCTTCTTTGAGGGCGCGGAGGATTGCGCGGTGGAGGACAGCTTCATCGATCAGGTGGGCGGCAACGCGGTGTTCATCAACCACTATAATCGCCGCATCGCGGTGCGGGGCTGTCGGATCGCCAAAGCCGGTGCCAGCGGTGTTTGCTTCTTCGGCGACCCGCAAGCGGCGCGGAATCCGTTGTTCCACTACGATCAGGTGAACAAACTTGAGGACCTTGACCGCACGCCTGGACCGAAGAGCAATAGTTATCCTGCTGACTGCCTTGTGGATAATTGCCTGATCTACCTGACTGGCCGCGTGGAAAAGCAAACCGCTGGCGTGGCCATTGATCTCGCCCAGAGCATCACGGTGCGGAGTTGCTCGATTTACGACATGCCTCGTTCGGGCATCAACATTGGCGACGGCTGCTGGGGCGGTCACGTCATTGAATTTTGCGACATCTTCGACACGGTGAAAGAGACCGGCGATCACGGCTCGTTCAATTCCTGGGGCCGGGACCGGTTCTGGCGTCCCAAGATCGCCGAGGTCAACGAATGGGTGAAGGAAGTTCCCGATCTGCCGCGCCTGGACGCCGTCAAGCCTGTCATCCTGCGGAACAACCGGTGGCGTTGCGATCACGGTTGGGACATCGATCTCGACGACGGCTCTTCCAACTACATCATCACCAACAATCTTTGTCTGCGCGGCGGCATCAAGAACCGCGAGGGCTACGGGCGCATCGTCGAGAACAACGTCACCGTCAGCTCGGGGCTGCACCCGCACGTTTGGTATGCCGCGAGCGGCGACATTTTCCGGCGCAACATTGTCTGGACAGACTATCGTCCCGCGTTGATGCCCCCGGCACCGTGGGGTGTCGAGATGGATCACAATCTCATGCACCAGGAAGGCGCGACCAAGGGGCCCGCCGTCCGTTTGCAACGCCACAGCGGACGCGACGAACATTCCATCGTAGCGGACGCCCAGTTCATGGATCCCGCGAAAGGCGATTACCGCGTGAAGGACGGTTCGCCCGCGCTGGCTCTAGGTTTTGTGAATTTTCCAATGGACCAATTCGGCGTTCGAAAACCGGGGCTGAAGGCTCTCGCCCGTACGCCCGTCCTTCCGGGCTCAAAACTCATCGCCGACCCGTCCGCCAAGCGAGACATCGCGCCCCGCAAATGGCTGGGCGCCAGCGTCCGCAACATTGCGGATCAAGGGGAGATGTCAGCCTTTGGCCTCCCCGGTGTGACTGGTGTGCTCGTGCTGGAAGTGCCCGCCGCTTCGGCCTTGGCGAGAGCCGGGTTGCAACGGAACGATGTGATCCTCTCTGTCAACGGAACCAAAGCCGCTGCAGTGACCACCTTGCTGCAAGAAGCGCCCGCGCTCGCTGACTTCCAAACACTCGCACTGGGCATCTTACGCCAGCAAAAGGAAAGTGTTCTAAACGTCACGCCGTGAAAATGAGGCTTTAACTCGCTATCGCACTTTTGTGCGGCAGATCGACTTTCCGGGCGCTTGCAGCCGCGCCGCTTCGGGTTTTCCTTCGCGGCAGACCCAAGACACACAGGCCGAACCAGCACGATCATCCTCGCTTTCTTGCGGAGTGGACCAGGCTCCTCGGCGAGCGCGGTCTCAAGGTCGATGGCGCCTTGGAGTTTCCGACCACTGAGCAGCTCAACCATCCGCTCGACCGCGTTCAAGAGCGGCGAGGGTTTTCAGGAGTGGAGTTTCTTCCTCCGTTACGGATCGAGTCGGTAGCGCCGGTGCATGTAGAGATCGTCGGCCACCTGGTAAATTGCCGCGCTGTTTCGCTCCAGGATTTCCTCTCGATTGGTTGGTTTCGTGATTCGCTTTATCTCGACGAGATTGGGGTCGCCCTCGTAAAACTCAACGGTGTGTCGGAGGCCAAACACGACCATCTGTTCCTTGGTGTAGAGACCGATGTCGCGGTTGTGGTGCAGCAGCACGCGCCCGTCGTCAACGCGACTCTTCAGGAGGTCACGACCAAAAAACAGGGTCTCGTATGGCCTGCCTAGTAATCCCATTACCGTGGGTGCGACATCCAACGAGCAGCCCAGTTGCGGCAATCGAGCCGGAGTTGTTACCGCTGCCGGTCCAAGGATAACGAATGGGATTTCGTAAGAGTGGATCGGAATGCTCTGGCTGCCATACACTCGCGCGCCATGGTCCGCAATAACGACAAACACTGTATTGGTCCGGAACGGCTCTTTCTTGGCTGCCTTGAAGAACTCGCCCAGGCTGTAATCGGAATACTCGACCGCGTTCTCGCGCTTCCGCTCGTCGGGATCTTCGGCGATGCGGCCTTTGGGATACGTGAAGGGTTTATGGTTCGACACGGAAAGGATGGTGCCGAGAAAGGGTTTTCCCGTTGCGGCTAACGCACGAAATTCTTCGATGGATCGCGCCATCAAGTCCTCGTCGGCCACACCCCAAATGGTGGTGAAGGTCGGTTTGGCAAAGTGCTTCTGCTCAATGAAACGATCCCACCCGTTCCGGATCGCGTAGGAGCGCATCCCGTCGAAAACACCGCGCCCGCCGTAGAGAAAGACGGTCTCGTAGCCGTCGCGTTTGAGAAGACGCGCGATGGTTTCCACGTTCTCGGATTGATCGCGCCTAACGATGGAGTCTCCGGGCAGCGGCGGGAACGAGGACAGCACGGCTTCCAACCCCCTCACCGTGCGGTTGCCCGAGGCATAGATGTGGGTGAACAGCAGTCCTTCCTGGGTGGCCAGTTTATCCATCTCCGGCGTGAGCGTGGGCTCTTTCCGGCCCAGTGAACCCCAAAACTCCGATCCCAGAGCCTCCTCAAGGATGATCACCACATTCAGCTTGGGACGGCTTGGGTCGCCGGCGACGCGTCGGCGGATCGAGTGTCCGGCCTCCACAAATTCTGTGCCCGGTTCCTTCAGTAGCTGCCGTGTGCGCTCGTAGGCCTCGTCCAGGGGAATCGTGCGGTAAAAGGCGGCGTAGTCCAGATGATGGGTCAGCAGGGCGGCGGCGAAGGAGAGCGTACCGTTGTTCCCCATCTCATTGAGAATTCGTTCCTTGCTGAAACGGTTTTCCTTGAGCGAAACCGAGCGGCTCAGCAGCGCACAGGCGACCATCACGACCGCCAAGATTCCGCCGCGCGCTTTGGCGCTGACGGGTTCGGTCCACATGGCGTGGAACACCCTGCCCGTGCCCCAAACCCACAGGGCGCTCACGACCGCGCAACCTAGCAGCACCTTGCCGACAGGATAGGAGTCCCAGATGTTGATGAAGACCTCATGGGGAAAAAGCAGGTACTCCACCGCCACGGTGTTGAAACGAGAGCGGAATTCATCAAAGAAAAAATACTCCGTGAAGAGCAGAAATGACTGCACCACCCAGTGGAGTGAAAACGCTGTCTGGAGCAGAACCCGATGCCACGGCCGGCCAAAGGTGCGGTTTGAAACGACCAAAAACCAGCCTAGCAAAGGCAACGAATACAGAAGGCTCACGAACAAATCGCGGTAGGTTCCGATCAGGAAAGTCTGGGCGACATCGCCGATGGGAACGTTCTCGGGCCGGAACTGGGTGAACAACACCCACCGCAGTCCCGCCCAAAAGAGCATCGAGGACATGACGAAAAAGACGGCCAAACCATACCGGCTTCGCCACCAGATAGTCGGAGTGGTCTCGACCGGAGGTTTTCTGGGGCAGAAATCGCTTGTGACTTGTTCGTGAGCCATCTTAGAGACTTTTGGGCACGCGATCGAGCGCGTCAAAGCTTCATTTGGGTCACTTTGGCTTGCAGACGGTGAACGGGATGTTCCACTGCGGTATCAAGCTATTGGTGCTCGGGTTGCGCGGCCTCGGCTTTCAAGCGCTGTCGTTCCCCGGCTTTCGCAAACGGATAATAGACTAACATCGCTATCACAATCGAGATCCCTCCCCAAAGGGCGGCTTTCCAGTCACCACCCGAAACCAGGTAGTGTCCGATGATCGGCGGGGTGGTCCATGGAACGTTGACGAAAGGTTTTTGAATGATATCCCAGTGCATCAACAGATAGCTGCCGGCAGTCAGGATGAGAGCGTTGAGGATGTATGGAATCATGAAAATAGGATTCAAAACGATCGGGAAACCGAAGAAGATGGGTTCGTTGATCTGGAAAATTTGGGTCGGCAGGGATAGGCGGCTGATCTTTCGGAAGCCCGGCTCTTTGGAGTTCCACATGATCAGCGCAAGAGCAATGGTGGCCCCAGTCCCCCCGACGTTCACGAAGGTGGTAAAGAATCCGTAAGCAGTCACGTAAGGCAGGGGTTGGCCTAACCCCCTCGCTGCGACGTTTTCGGCCAAGTATTGGAGGAAAATCGGTGCCACGATGGCGTCCATCGCGTTGTCGCCATTGATGCCGACGGACCACAGGAGGGTTACCAGAAAGGCATACACCAGAATCCCGGGCAGGGTGTTCAGAGCAAAAACCAGGGGTTTGAAAGCGGTTTGCACGAGGTGATCGATATCCACCCCCAACACGAAACGAATAACCCAGAAAACCACGACGAGGAAGAACAGAGGACTGAGAGAGAGAAAGGACTCGTAAACAACCGGTGGCACATTCGCGGGCAGCTTGATAACGAACTTCTTGTCCGTGAAGAATTTCTGAACGCGGACGGAGATCAGAGCGATGAGGATCGCGGTGAAGAGCCCTTTGGAGCCGAGGCTGTCCATCGAAAAGGTCAGATCCTCTAGCTTTAGAGAAATCATCAGAAAAATCACGGTGGCCATCGAAGCACTCACAATGGCTTCCTGTTTCAATTGTTTTCCAAGGTCGTAGCCGATCGCAAAGCAGACAAAAATGCCGAGGAGCCCGAAGGTGGCAGTCACCGGCACCTGCAAAAGCTGAAGGTAGGGGGCGATCAGCTTGTCCCAGCCAGTTATTGGCAGGTAAGACAAGACTGTAAACAGGCCTCCGATGATGGTCAGCGGCACCACCGACACCATGCCGGCACGGATGGCAGACATGTAGGTGTTCTCACTCACCGCAGTCAACGCAGGGACGACGTGAGTGTTGAGGAATTGGGTCGGTTGGGTCACATCGGCTGGTTATTAAACCACGCGTTCAGCCCTTCGCGATTCTCATGAATCTTCTCAAAGGCTCGGCCGATATCGTCCATATCCGCCCGAGATCCGAGCAGCAGGCTCTGTTCGAGCCAAACACATTGTTCGCGGCAGATGAGGTCGCTGTTAGGGCAACGGGTCTTGGCGTAGTTCTGTTTCGTGGAGGCTATCGGCAGGAAAGGATGGAAAGCCTTTTTTTGGAATAACGGTTGGTGGTGCAGGGATAACACGTAGCCGCCGGAGCAGGGGACTCCCTCGGCTTGGAGAGCCTTGATCACGGCGGCGCGGGGCGCGCCAAACGCTCGACCGTCCACCCGCAGCATGAACAAGTGGTAACTGTGGCGTGTGCAATCGGGGGGACGCTTTTGAGGATGAATGCCGGGCAGTTGAGCGATGCGAGACGCCAGGTGCTGGCCGTTGCGGTCGCGCGTTTTGGTCTGCGACTCGAGCCGTTCCAACTGGCAGTTGAGGATGGCACCCTGGAATTCGCCTAGCCGGTAATTGCCCGAGATGACGTGGTGCTCGTACCACGCGCCGCTTGGGATCCGTCCGCAATTGTGAATGGAGCGGCAGGCCTCAGCCATGGTCTCATCGTTCGTGATGAGGAGGCCGCCCTCGCCACATGTGAGGTTCTTGCTGGACTGGAACGAGAATGATGCCACGTGTCCCAGGGAACCTGCCGGACGGTTCCGGGTGCTCGCCCCGTGCGCGTGGGCGGCGTCCTCGATGACGACGAGGTTGTGCTTTTTCGCGATGTCCATCAGCGATCGCATGTCGGCTGGTTGACCCGCGAAATGAACCGGGATGAGAGCCTTTGTGCGCGGCGTGAGGACGGCCTCCACGGACCTGGGATCCAGGTTGAAAGTTTCCAGGTCAATGTCCGCGAAGATTGGAACCGCGTTGGCTTCCACCACCGCAGAGGCGGTCGACAAGAACGTATAGCACGGAACAATCACCTCGTCCTCGGCGCGGATGCCGGCCGCCATCAGGGCGATGCGCAAGGAGACGGTGCCATTCACAACGCCAACGCCGTGTCTGCAGCCATGCATCGTTGCGAACCGGTTTTCGAATGTGGACACTTCCGATCCGGCGAGCTTGCCCCATTTGCCGCTGCGCAACACACGGAGCAGCCCTCTTTCCTCCGGCCTTCCGAAGATGGGCCACGACGTGAAGGGCCGAGTGCGAATGGGCTTTCCTCCAAGAAGAGCGAGTGCTTTTGACATCGTGAGGTGGTGATGGTTGTGCGATTGTCGTTCAGTCTCCCAGTGTCCTGCCCATGTAGGCGCAACCTCCATCCAAGGCGCCGACGCGGATCAACTCCCGGAACCCTAGACGAAGGTAGAATCCGAATGCGGGTGTGTTGGCCGCGCTCACGCCAAGATGTGCGCCCGGAGAACCACGGTCACGGAGCCGCTTCATCACCTGCTCAAGCATGCGTCGGCCATAGCCACGTCCTTGGGCGCGCGGCAGGAGATCGATGTGCAGATGAGAGGGATAAGCCTCGTAAGGCTCAGGGCAGAAATAATCGGGGTGATGATACCCATCATAAACACTTTGAACCCGCGTCCATTGTCCAGGATGCCCTTGAGGGGCGGGAAAACGGGCGCATAAATCCTGGCGCCACTCGCTCTCATAGCGGGCGAAGAAGGCGTGTGAATCGAAGGCGCCAAGGGCGTAGCCGCAGACGCCCCGCTCGTCCTCCAGGGTGAGGCTCAGATCCGGCTCGAAGGCCAGGTATGGGCCGACAAAGATTCGACCCAATGCGTCGGGGTCATCCCTGTAATACGGCTCGCCGTCCTTGCCGTAGTCGCCCGTCTTGAGGCAAACATAGTAAGCTCCCCGCTCATCGTCAGGCCGGGCAGGACGGATTACGCAATCATTCACAGTTTAAAAAAAGTTCGATGAGTTGTTATCACAACCGTTACCGGTACCGTGTTCTCCGTCGCGACTGAGTCTTATCTTGATCGTTGATTGAGACAAGTCTCCTCTGAGGTTGATGATTCCTAGGCAGCATGGGTCGGAGCAAATCCTCCGTTCGCTTGTTGAACCAGCAGACCTTGCAGCCCGGCAACGATCCCGCCACGGTAGGTGCCGGGCAAATGAAAATCAGAACTGCCAAGGATCCCGGGGCTCGGGTTTTCAGATTTCATTCGCACATAGCGGTCCAGCAAATCCAGTTCCTCTCGAAGTTCCCAGAGCCGACGGTTGAGCGCATAAAAAAGCGGGCGCTGCCGAAGTTCTGACAACCGGACGCAGAAGTCCCGCAACCTGGCTGCGCGGGCCTGGAAAAGGGCTGCCTGATCACCCCACTCCGAGGGATTCTGAGCTAACAAACTCCGGGCGCTGGCATAAAGCGATCTCCCCTCAGGACCCTCTTCGTAGGGCAGGTAGTAGCAGTCCCCGAAGCAGATCAGATCCTCGAGAGTGACCTGTCTGCCAACCGTCTCGAAATACGGCAACCACTCCTGGATCGCGGCCAAGTAGGCCGCACGAGCATCCCATGCGCCACGGCAACGCGCGAATTCTGCCAGAGTTCGGAGTGGCACATAATTCAGTGGAAACTCGGTGTTCGGGTTACACATCAAACCGCTCACCTCCGCCCGCAGTTCCGGCGCGCGTCCGCTGTAAGGTCCGCAGAAGAACCGATGCCCGTCATAATCGTTGGCATGGAGGTTATCCCAGATCAGCGGCTTCCGCCGAAGCACCTCACGCAGCGCCTGAACGTGGTTGACCGTTATCTCCCTCGAGATGATTTCTGGCCCGGTCCAAAAGATATCAATCTCTCTCAAAAGCTCGCGGCCGATCGTTGCGAGGTATCCTTCTCCACCCAGTTTTCCGTCGGCCATCCGTCCGCAATAGGCTGTAGGACAGAAAAGGAAACGGGCGTCTGGACATCTCCCAAGGATCCACTTGAACAAGGAATTCGCCACATGGCATTGTGCCGACGCAAGCGAGCCCAATCGCCCAGTATCCTCAGTCTCCAAGCCATCTGGGATGTCGTCGAAAAAGAGCGAGAAATGCTGGCAGCCCAAGCCGTTCATCTGTTCAAAACGCTTTTTGAGATGATCCAACTCATCTTCATTCGAGTAACGGATGTCCAGTCCTGGGCTCAGGGCATAAATGAATCGGATCTGGCTCTGCTGGCAGGCCTCGATCAATTGTCCGAGCGTTTTAGCTTCCGATGGGGAGTAAAGTTGACGCCAGAGGGCTCGATGGTTCAGGTCGTCTTTTGGAGCGTACAAATAGGTGTTTAATCCCCACCGTGCCATCCATCCGAACAGCTCGAATCGTTCCGCCATGGTCCAAGGCTGCCCATAGAAGCCTTCTATCACTCCGACCATAAAACTTGTTGTCTCGCGCGTTTCCATGCGTTCGTCGGATTGAATGAGCATTCCCTACACGGCAGGTTGGCCCTCTGGCACGGCTTGCCAAGGGCTGGTCCATCCTTCGGTTCAGCCGGGTCCTGGGTTCAGCGTTGGCAGTACTCCCCCAGCGCCTCGGTGAAAACCGCATCACGAACGAGCGATGGATCGAGGTTCATGGCGCACTGGTCCTCGTCGGTTAACGCCACGACCTCGACCCCCTGCAGCTTGCCCTGGAGCACCTCGCAGAAATCCTCCAAGTCAAAGTCCTCAGGCAGCTCTTCGCCGCCGCACATCGCCAAGTCAACGTAGTAAATGTTCTTCATATCCGGGGTTCTCTCTAGGGACCGGTTTCGTTGGTAAATCGCTCGCGATGCGCCTCCATCGCGTCTGAGTAACTGCGGCAGCGAGCCGCGCTGTTGCATTTTGAGCGGTGCAACAATTCTTGCTGCGCGGCCCCCGCATTTGCTGGCAGGCCGGCCCATGCTTTTAGAGCCGGTGCTTGCAACGCCCGACCAAAGGAGAAACTCAGCTCCCACGGTGCCGCGTCGAGTTGGCACATGGCGCTGAGATGCTGGGTGGCCCGCACGTCGCTCTGGCCGCCGGACAGGAAGACTAGGCCGGGCACTGCGGCGGGAACCGTCCGTCTCATGCAGCGCAACGTCGAGGCGGCCACCTCGGGCACGCTGGCTTGCTGCGGGCAGTCCTTGCCCGAAAGAACCATGTTGGGCTTGAGCAGCATCGCCTCAAGACGGACGCGGTACGCCGCCAGCTCTTCGAAGACGATTCGCAGCGTGCGTTGCGTCACTTCGGCATGACGCTCGATGGTATGGTCGCCGTCCATCAAGACCTCGGGCTCGACGATAGGCACCAAGCCTGCCTCCTGGCTCAATGACGCAAAACGTGCCAGGCCGTGGGCGTTAGCCCGAATGCAGAGGTCCGTCGGAACGTTCGATCCGATGGTGATGACTGCGCGCCACTTGGTGAATCGCGCTCCGAGTTCCCTGTATTCCATCAGCCGTTCGCGCAATCCATCGAGGCCCTCGGTGATTTTCTCCCCCGCGAAACCAGCGAGCGCCTTCGCACCCTTGTCCACCTTGATTCCCGGCACGATTCCCTGGCGCTTGAGCGCATCGATCAGCGCCGTGCCATCCGCAGCCCTTTGACGGATAGTTTCGTCGAACAGGATGACACCACTGATGAATTCGCCCAGCCCAGGGGCCGTGAACAGGAGCTCGCGGTAATCCCGGCGGTTCCCCTCCCCGCAGGCTGCACCCACGGATTTGAAACGTTTCTCAATGGTGCCTGTGCTTTCGTCCGCGGCGAGAATGCCTTTGCCATGCGCGACCAGCACGCGGGCGGTGGTTTCCATTTGGATCTCAAACATGATGCGCCTTTGTTTAATGCACGGTTCTTGGTTTGCCTCAGGTGAGGGTGAAGGGGGCATGTGACATCACAAGCACAATTATTGCTTTTGGTTCGATTTTGGAGCGACCCGAATCGCTTGGGTCGCCTGCACAAATCAGAATTCAGCAGATTGGAGAGGGAGTCTGCTCGGAAATTGGCAATGGCTGGTCCAAACTTGCCACCGCGGAGCGCGAGCCGCGACTCAGCCCAATGCCAGCTTCCGGGACGCCAAGCCGAACCGTCCGCGCATCATGGAGGAACGCGGACCGACAGAGGAGCAAGAAACGGCCAGCATTCCCCAAGGCCCGCGTAGGCAACGCGCTGCGGCCAGGGCACATTGGGCCACAGCGAAGCAGTCGATGAGACTGATCTTGGCTCCATGAACCACTCGTGAACTCAGGGCCTAGCATGAACTTGCAAATCGACACCAACGCCGAACTAAATGGAGCGAAGAGTTCTGCGGCCAGCACAGGGAGGGAGTTCGGCTGCGCGCGCGACTTTTTCGAGAACCGATTTGTTTACTGCCTGATCTCGCCACGCGCTCGCGGACTGTCTGTGGGAGTGAATATGAATCCGGACCAGCGCTGCAACTTCGACTGCGCGTATTGCGAGGTGAACCGAAACGAACCGCCGCGAGAGTCTCGGCTGGAGCCATCGGTTGGTGGATGAGCTGGAGCGGACGCTGGCCCTGGTCCACACAGGTCGCATCCGCCAGAGAGCGTCCTACCAGAACGCGCCTCCTGAACTGCTGTTGCTGCGCCATGTCGCGCTGAGCGGCGATGGCGAACCGACTCTTTGCCCAAACTTTGGCGAAGCGATGGAGGCAGTCATCCACCTTCGCGCGCGCGGGCGCTCCGCACGGCATGGAGCCGTCAGACGCGATGGAGATCATCCACCTTCGCGCGCGCGGGCGCTCCCCTTCCTTCAAGCTTGTGCTCATCACCAACGCCAGCGGCCTCGACCGGCCTGAGGTCGCAGACAGGTTGCGGCTTTTGACGGCTCACGACGAGGTTTGGGCCAAGTTAGATGCCGGCACCCAGGAATCGATGGATCGGGTCAACCGCCCCGACTGTTCTCTGGAAAAGATTCTCGCGAACATCCTAGCCTTAGCCCGGAGACGGCCCGTGGTGATCCAGACATTGTTCCCATCTATCAATGGCGAAGGTCCGACCCCGTCAACGATCGAAGCCTACGCGCAGCGTTTATGCGAGTTGCGCAACTCGGGCGCTCAGATTCCGCTGGTGCAGATCTACTCCGCCACTCGGCCTACCGTTCACTCCGAGTGCGGTCATCTGCCCCTGCGGACGCTTTCACATATCGCTCAGCGCGTTCGTGACGCCACCGGGTTGGTTGCGGAGGTATTCTGAGTTTCTGGGGACGGCTTGTGCTGATCCATCAGCGATCGTTGGCGGTGGCCTATTCCGATCGGATGTGAAGGAAGCCCGGCAGAGCGAGGCGTCCCCGCCGAGCCGGGTGAATCTAAGGCACTCAACAGTTTCTCAGCTCGCCACAAGGATGCGGCTTCTCAGCGAAATCCCTCATTTCACCTGCAGTAATGCGGCAGCTTGGTTTGTTGGGCCGGATGGAAATAAAGCCCCGTTCCGAATCCAGTGCAACAAGGTCATGATTTCCTCCAACGTGAGCGGTTGTTTTCCTGCGGGCGGCATCACGTCGTCGTGTTGCGGTGGCAAGAGAATGAGGCGTGCAAGGTGGCTGCTCATCGGGTCGCCTGGCTTGATGGCGACGAGGCCGCTCGCGCCGGCTTTGAGGGCCAGTTCAGGCTGATCGAGCCGGTAGCTGCCTTTTTGTTTGTCCGCGCCGTGACATTTGTAGCACTTGGCTTCGAGCAAGGGTTGAACTTTCTCGATGTAATAGAGCTGATTCGCGTCGAGTGCTGTGGAATTTGATATGGATGGAGACACGGGGTCGTCATCCAGCAGTTCGCGCACGAACTCTGGCGCGTTTTCAACGAGGTACTTTGAGCCATGTGTCAGATTGCCACCAAAATGTCCCGCCACGACCACGAGTGCCAATGTGGTTGATAACACGGCCCGATAACCGCGAGCCCAGCCGCGTGCTGTTTCGTCCCGATAGGAGAGTCTTTGCAGTAGAATCGTCGCTGCGGTGAGGAGAAAGACGGCAAGGCCGTAAAGCCGGTGGATTTTTAGCATCTTTGCGTCATAGTCGCTCCCGTCAGCCCGCATGAGTCCGAACGTGGCGGAGACGATTCCCGTCAGCAAGCCCAGCTACAGCACCAGCACGGTGATCCGCCGCACTTCGCTGCTGGGCCGCAGCGCGCGATACATTTCCAGGATGCCCGCCATCGTCAGGAACCCGATGGGGAAGTGCAGCACCACCGAGTGGAATGGCGCGAAGAACGGACGCCAGTGGAAGAGTTTGTGCGCGACGCCTGGAGAGGCATCGGCCGCCACCGCCGTGGCGGCTGAGATCAACAGAAGACTCGCGATGCTGCCCAGTTTTTTCATCAGGAGGTTTTGTTTCGTCTCACCCACGGCCGCCAACAGGCCTGCAGGGTTTCAATGCACGACTGGCAACAGAGAACGTCAGGGTCCTGTTGTGAAGATCACCCATGATCATGTTTCAGTTGACCGCAGTTTGCGGCAGAGGTCATTACGGTTCTTGGTGAAGGCTCATCATTTCTTGTCCAAGATGCCGCGGTCCGACCCCCTGCGTTGGGACGCGCGTCGATGGAGCATGGCTCTAAGCCAAGGCGTGCCTCACACCGCCAGGCCGCGGCGCCGAAAAGCCAGGCCGCCAGCGGACGATCCTGCTGGGTGCATAGCAGATACTTGAGGTTCTCACCCACCGGGCTGCGGTAGCCCAGGTAGTGCTCCCGGGCCAGGAGGCTTTCAAACACCCCTCGGCGGAGC
>CAMAWP010000017.1 GCA_945861765.1 Akkermansia muciniphila
CGCCACGGCTGAGCAAGGAAAAAACGCTGATCAACTGAAGTCGGAGTTCAAAAAATGTAGTGAAGACCTTTTGCGATGAATCTCGAAAAATCCAAGGAAATCCTCAGGTCGTCAGAAAAAAAGTGCTCCAGTGTAGAAAGTCGGGTTAAGGGCGAACCGTTTGCTGAATTCAAAACGTTTCCGGAATTTACGAGAGCCATTTTGCTGAAGAAAGGTTGGGATGAGCACAAGGTAGTCGCCATTCCAAGCGGAGAGGCCGTCAGAGATCGGACGTATGCTTCAGCGGTGGCGCTGAAACGTTGGATTTCCGATTCCAAACGGAATGTCCAACGCATCAATATTTACTCGATGGGCGCTCACGCCCGCCGAACGCGAATGCTCTTCCGAATGGCGTTCAAGGACCAGATCGAGGTCGGCGTGATTGCAGGCAAAGACCTGCGTTTCGACGGGAAACATTGGTGGAGAACCAGCGAAGGCGTGCGAACTATTCTCGACGAAATGATCGCGTATCTTTACGCACGCTTCATTTTCTCCCCGGCCAAACTCTGAACCGGCTCCGTCTCGCGGCCGGGGAATTCAAACCACTTTCCAACCTAACCGAGGGCGATTTCGCCACAGCTCCTTGGGTTTGAAGATGCCAACGGGCGTGATGATGCCGGTGATTAATTCTGGCGGAGTGACGTCAAACCCCGGATTGCGCGCAGGACTTGTTGAGTTTGCTGTCCGGACATATTCACGATGGCCCTTGGCCGTCACGCCCCAAGCTCCTAGCACCTCGTTCTCGTGACGCTCTTCAATCGGGATGTCGAAGCCACAGGACAAATTCCAATCGATGGTGGAGAAAGGGATCGCAACGTAAAAGGGGATGCCGTGGCGTTTAGCCAAAACAGCCTTGGTGTAGGTGCCTATCTTGTTGGCCACTTCGCCGGTCCGGCCTAAGGTGCGGTCACTGCCGACGATCACCAAATCCACTTCGCCTCTTTGCATGAGATGTCCCGCTGCATTGTCGGCAATGACATGATGGGAAATCTTTTGCTGAGCCAGCTCCCAAGCGGTCAAAGTTGCTCCCTGACTCCGGGGCCTGGTTTCATCACAGAAGACGTGAAAGGTCCTTCCTTGGCTCTGAGCCTCGTAAAGAGGCGCGGTCGCGGAACCTATATCAACAAATGCAAGCCAGCCGGCATTGCAATGGGTAAGGACCTTCATCCCTTCTTTAATCAAAGGCGCGCCATGCTGGCCAATAGCATTGCAATGAGCCACGTCCTCGTTCGCAAAAGCTTCTGCCCCGGCAACAGCGAGGGCTTGTTGCTCTCTAACGCCTCCACCAGCCCTCAAGCAGTCCCAGACTTGATTCATCGCGTTGATCGGATCAACCGCAGTGGGCCGGGCGTTCTTAAGCTCCCGATAGACCCCTTCGAGATGCCGAGCGAATCCTGCTAGATCATTTCCCCGGAAAGCTCTGGCGCCTTGAGCGAAGCCGAAAGCAGCCGTCGCCCCGATGGCCCCCGCGCCGCGCACGACCATATCGGCGATGGCTCGAGCCGTCTCACGATAAGTCCGAGTAGCGACGATCTGAAAATGATGAGGAAGGATGCGCTGTTCAATCAGCAGAACCTGGTTTTTGTGAGCTTCGAAGGTTACGGTTCGATAATGGCGTGTTCGCCTGCCCAGCCTGACATTCATGAGATAGGTTAAACTCCGGAGAGTCTGGGGATCGCCCGCTCTTTAGCGAACCTTGACTTGAAGTGTGCGTATCTTAGCACGAATTTTTCGGAAGAGCGGATGCTGGCGCAAGCCTTCGAGATCAGGATCTTCAGCCAGCCACTTAAAATCGCGGTAGCCGAGAGTCAGCGAGCGATCGAGCGCTTCCATAGCCAGCTCAACGCGATCGGCGAGGGAGTAACTACAGGCCAGATTGTAATGCACGTGCGAGTCGTCCGGCTTTAATCTTGCAAGGTGTTCATCAATCTTCAGCCCCTCCTGGAATCGGCCGCGACGTGTATAATCATCCCCTAAAATCTGGAGCGCTTCGACGTAATTTGGATCGCGCAAGATAACCCCTGCAATAAATCCTATTTCTATGTCAAGATTGTGTTTTTCCTGACGGCTCAATCTTTTTCTGGGGGAAGCTTTTTTCGGCATACACTGTGCGGGAAACAATCTCACAACTCTATTTCAAGTCAAGTGGTGCCATGAGAGAATTCACTTTTTCTTGAGTGGAAGAATCCGCGAAGCAATGAGAATCGAGTTGTAAGGATAAGCCAAACCTCCAATAACCGTATAGAAATGAATGTTTTTGTGACAGGAGGCTCCGGCTTTATCGGGGCGAACTTAGTGCGTGAACTGGCTCATCGAGGACATCGTGTGAGAGTTTTGCTGCGTCCAGACAGTGACCTCCGCGGTTTGGCGGACACTCAATTTGAACCGGTGCAAGGCGACCTGAGTGATTCGGCTCTCCTGAGAAAAGCGATGACAGGTTGCGATTGGTGCTTCCACGTCGCAGCCAGTTACCATCTTTGGCTGCGCGATTATGCGCCGATGTATGCGGCCAACGTCGAGGGCACCCGACACGTCCTCGATGCGGCCACGGCGGCCGGTTGCTCACGGATAGTTTATACGAGCACGGTTGGCTGCATGGGCCTCCCAAAGCCAGTGAATGGGATCATCAGCCCCACGGACGAAACGACTCCGGTTTCGGGGCTGCAAATGACGAATCATTACAAACGTTCGAAATGGCAAGCCGAAGAGATTGCTCGCAAAATGGCCGAGCAAGGATCTCCTATCATCGTTGTCAATCCTACCGCGCCGATAGGTCCCCGAGATGTAAAGCCAACTCCTACCGGAAAAGTCATCGTTGATTTTATGAATCGCCAGATGCCCGCCTTTCTGGATACCGGCTTAAACTGGGTGCATGTCCATGACGTGGCCATCGGCCATGTTTTGGCAGCCGAAAAAGGTCGAGTCGGCGAACGCTACATCTTGGGGCATGCGCAGGGCAACTGGACGATGCAAGAAGCGTTCGCGGTGCTGGAAGAGATAAGCGGTTTGCCCGCGCCCAGACTCAAGGTCCCTTACTGGATTGCGCTAGCAGCAGCGTACGCTGACGAGGCGTTGGCACGAGTCACCGGCAAGCCTCCAAGAGCGCCCTTGGCAGGAGTCCGAATGGCTCGATATAAAATGTTTTTTAATCCCGCCAAAGCGATTCAGGAACTGGGCCTGCCCCAGACCTCGCCCAGGCAAGCGTTGATGGATGCCGTGGAATGGTTCCGTGCCCACGGTTTTGTGAAAAAGTAGCCGACCCGTCTGATTGCCTGCGGCCTTTGCGATCCATCGAGATTCTTTGTCGGAGGTTTGAGTGAAAAAGCAAGGCGCTTCACGAAGCGTGGCGGATTCTCGGATTGACGCCGCTCGCGATATAATTCCTCTGCAGTCCGATTGATCGTGCTCGTTCCGACCAATTCTTCACTCTGCGATTCCAAGTAAATTTCACATTTCACATTTCATCTCTTCGATTATGTTTTCTGTGTGAGTACGTTCGCGGCGCAGCTCGAAAACTTTTCTCTGCTCAACCAGGTAGCAGTTCCAGACCTATGGCAACAGCAGGCCGTCGCTGCTTTGCGTCAAGGAAGGGACGTCGTCGTGCATGCCCCGACTGGCGCGGGAAAAACGCTCATTTTCGAGATCTGGTCCAACCAAGGGAAAAATCGCGGCCAAGCGATTTATACTGTCCCCACCCGGGCGTTGGCCAACGACAAACTCGCTGAATGGCGGGCGCGGGGATGGGACGTGGGAATCGCTACAGGCGATCTCTCGGAAAACCTCGATGCGCCCATTGTGGTCGCCACACTGGAAACGCAGAAGAATCGATTGATCCAAGGACAGGGACCGACGCTGCTCGTGGTGGATGAGTATCAGATGCTCGGCGATGAGGATCGGGGACTCAATTATGAACTGTCCCTTGCTTTGGCACCTCGGCAGACACAGTTGCTACTGCTGAGTGGGAGCGTCGGAAACCCGCAGGATGTGGTGAAATGGCTTCGGCGCCTGGATCGGGATGCTGTGTTGATCCGTCACGAGGAACGGCCCGTGCCTCTGGAAGAAGTGCACGGGAGCAGTTTAAGTTTCCATGTGCCGGCCGAGATTCGCGGTTATTGGCCGCGTCTCGTTGCGAAGGCCCTGGCAGAGGATCTGGGTCCGTTGCTGGTCTTTGCGCCACGGCGTCAAGCCGCTGAAGCCATTGCATCTGAGCTGGCTCGCGCATTGCCAACACCAAACCCACTCACTCTGAGTTCCGAACAAAAGCTTCTCGTGGGCGACCACCTCAGCAAAATGTTGAAGAGCCGAATTGCTTATCACCACAGCGGATTGAGCTATGCGGCGCGGGCTGGTGCGATCGAACCGCTGGCCAAGGCCGGGCAACTTCGAGTGGTGGTGGCCACGATGGGATTGGCCGCCGGAATTAATTTTTCGCTCCGGAGTGTTGCGTTAGCGGGAGCTGCTTACCGCCGCGACAATATCGAGCAGCCGCTCAAGGCCGATGAAATCTTACAAATGTTCGGCCGTGCCGGACGGCGGGGACTGGACGAAACGGGCTTCGTGCTAATCACCGCGAATGAAATTCGATTGTTGGAAGCCCACGCTTGCCAACTGACGCGCGGCGGCCGCGTGGATTGGAGCACACTGCTCGGTTTGATGAGCGCGGCTTTCGAAGCGGGACATGATCCGTTCACAGAAGCCGTTCGCGTCCAGGAACGACTCTTTACGGCCAAACCAATTTTCCTTGGCGTCGAAGAATCTCTAAAACATCCCGATGTCCCCTGCCGCTTGAAAACAGATGCTGAACGGGCCCGCCACGCGCGTAAGCGAATTCGTCAAATGCTCAACAGCCGCGGCCAATGGGAACTGTATCCTGATCGGAGCCAGAAGCCGCTCGGCGAGATTTGGATTCCGGATCGTGCGGCCAGGGGTCGGGAAGTCGGCCATCCAGATGCTGACCTCGGACCTCTCGCATCTGACATCTCCCTCCGCCCCATTCTAAGCGAGCCGATTGCTCTCGGAAAAATCGGCATGGGCCAACTGATTGTCCTGTCCGAGAGCGATGCGGCGAAAGTTTATGGGCGCACGATTACGGTGGCTGAACGGTTGAATGACGATCGCATCATAATTGCCAAATGGATTCGCCGGTTAATCGACTGGAACAGTCGCCAGGCACCGCTATCGTTGTGGACGGAGAGAATCGCGCCGCTGGTCAAAGAAAAATTGGCCGAGCAAAAGACACCCGTGGTCCGATTTAAGATTTTGGATCATAAGATCATCGCAGAAGTAAGCCTTGCGGACCAGCTCATGCTCGTCCCGGTTGACTCACACGGTGTCGCGCTCTGGAGACCGATCGAGCGCGATGTGCTGCCCTCCGATTGCACTCGATGCGCTTTGGTCCCTGTCTGCCGACAATTGCCGACTTCGACCGGTGTGGCCTTGCTGTGGCGGCGGCTCGGTTTGGTGAGCGCCCAAGGCGTGCCGACCTTGCGCGGGCAAATCATGAGTTTTTTCTCCCAAGAAGATGGCTTGGCGATTGCGGCCGGTTTGGAGGATGAGCCGTATCGGTTGGCGGATCTGATTTACGATTTGGCAAACTTGGATGCCGGCTTTCGCTTCTGCGGAGACGAGAATCGATGGGGTGGCCGCCTAGCCGTGGCCTGTCATCGTGCCTATGGCCTGCAAACAATTCCAGGCTATCTGGAAAATGGTTTGCCGACTAAGTATGGCGCGGGGGCTGAAGCAGTCGTCGCGAGCGTCCACAGGAACCCGCTCACCAAGCAGGCATGGGTGACAGACCTTTTGGGAGCTGGAGATATCGACCGGATCATCATCGAATGGCGCAGCTTAATGCGGCGGATTGCCCACGCGCCAGAACTTGATTTACCACGTTGGTCCGAGCTGCAAGGCATGGCCAGGACCTTTCTCAATGAAACCGAGTCGCCCACTCTGACCGACTTACCCCCGCTCGAATACCACCAAACCAAGCGTGTCGATCATCGTCTGTTCTTGCGCCGGCATTGAAATCGAGTAATCTGGGCGAAATTCGCGAAAGCGTGAGACGCTCGTGAAAATCTATCCAAAACTAAGTCAAAAACCTCTTGACTAGTCTTTTAGAAATGAATAGAAAAGTCGCACGATTGAACTGAATGGTCGGGATTACGGACTAGGAATTTAAAACGTGAAAGTAAATTGTTTGAACAACCCTCAGGGAATTATGACTAAAACAAAAGCTCAACTATCGGTTTCTATTGCTGTGCTTTCAGCTTCTCTTCTCAGCAGTGTCACAGGATTCGCAGCCGCCTATGACGCCCCAGCAAACGCCACTACCCGCTCCTACGCCCCTTCGCCAGTCAATGGGATTGAATTTGGAGATCAAGTATTCCTTTCCGGTGGTGAACGACGCATAACCGATTTCCAGTTTGAATACTTTCTTAGCGCCAACGCGAACGGAAACGAAACCGGCGAGTTGTTTTTTCGTTCTAATACAGGAGGCGCGAGCGGTGTTGAACCACTCACTACTCTTTACAGGAGCGGAGAGTTCTCGCTGAGCACAGGGTTTCAATCTGTCTTCGCTCAAGCATTGGCCGTTAATGTTCCATCTACATTTACTTGGAGCGTCGTATTCAACGGTGTTGACACGGGTGAGCAAGCCGGTCTGTTACTCGCCACACCTACTGTTGGAGCAAGCTTCGATGATTTTTGGCAAAAGAATGCCAACGGCACCTGGTCAACTTTCTTAATTGATAACGGAGCTACAGCAGCCAACTTCGCTGCTAGGATCACAGCGGTTCCTGAGCCCACCACCTATGCGCTAGCTTGTATCGGTGCATTGGCTTTGGCTGGTTATCGCCGTTTTAAGCGCAATTCAGCTTAAGTTTCACTGACAATAATTTTAGGAGCGCGGGAAGTTCCCGCGCTTTTTTCTTTTTATAGCTGGCAAATGAGCGACCGAAAAGCTAAGCGGGGTTTGATTTGGATTCCGCACTCCGGTAGCTAGCAACAACCCAGTCACTCAAGACTTTGTCGGGAGACACGACCGAATCGTGATCCAAAGTAAATTCTTGCTGGCCCGTATTCTGCGCGATCAATCGTAATCCGAATTGAAAGTCTTTGAACTTCTCAGCGCAAAGATCGCGAAGCGGAAGAGACCTCTCGAGCGCCATGGAAATCAGACCTTCAACCGCAGCTTCGGTAAACTGAAGCTTCAGCCTATGGGTTTCTAAAAACCGTTGCGCGAATTCCTCAATTAACTGATGGCCGACATTCCGCTCCTCGCGCTCGTGCAAGGACAACACCTTTTGCAGTTCAGCAAGCGGGTTCCTTACGAGTTCGCGAGTCACGACAAACCGCCTTACCTTTGTCGAAGGCAGCTCATACTTAAACTCGCGGAAAACTCGCTCACAGACCGTCATCAACCCTCGAGCTCCAGTTTGTTCCTCCACAGCCAACGTTGCAATTTCACGCAAACCTTCATCGGTGAACAAGATTTCAATTCCATAAGCGGCAAACGTTTGTTCGTACTGCCGAATGATGCTCCCTTCCGAGGTTCGTAAAATAGTAAACAAATCATCAACAATCAAGGGTTGGCAAACAACACGAACGGGTAATCGCCCGATAAATTCAGGCTCGAACCCAAAATCAATGAAATCTCGCGTAGTCACCTGATCGATGCATTCTTGATCATCTAGGGACTGATTTTTTGCGGCAAATCCAATAGAAGCATCACGCAACCGACGTCGAACGACCTTATCGAGTCCATGAAACGCACCACTCACGATAAAAAGAATATGCTTTGTATTGATGACACTCGCAGATTTTTTCCCTCGCTGCTGCATTTCCATTAAAGCTTGAACCTGACCCGCGATATCCTGCGGAGAACGCGCAGGCACTTCGGTCTCCTCCATCAACTTGAGCAAATTGGTCTGAACTCCGCGTCCGCTCACGTCCCGACCTGAATGGTTGCTGACGGTCGCAATCTTATCGATCTCATCGACGTAAATGATGCCGTATTGCGCACGCTCCACGTCACCGTCAGCACGCCGCACCAACTCTCGGACGAGGTCCTCAACATCTCCCCCTACGTAGCCCGTTTCGGAAAATTTGGTGGCGTCGCCTTTCACAAAAGGCACGCCGATCAAATCCGCAACGCTGCGGATCAGGTAAGTCTTTCCCACCCCAGTGGGCCCAATCAAGATGATGTTCTGCTTGGTGTAATTCGGCTGTGCTTTTCCCTCCCTGGCCAAACGCACCTGATGATAGTGATCACACATAGCCACGCTCAAAACTTTCTTTGCTTGCTCCTGTTTGATCACAAAGCGATCCAGGTAAGATTTCACGTCACGCGGCTTTTTATCGAAACGGAATTCTGAATCGGATGGTCGTGCAATCGGATCTTCGGCGGAACCAGCCGTCTCCGAAGTCGAGGATGTTTTCGCGCCCAAAGTTTGAAAATGTTGGCGCATAAAATCAGTTAGCTGCCGCTGAAATTCCTCGGGGGAAGGTGGCCCATTTGATAACAATTTGGACATACTAGGTTCGGTATTTTACAGAGCTTGTCGCCGTTTCAATATGGACAACTTAGCCGATTCATCAAGACTCAGATCGAAGGACGGTGACGCTCAACGGGGGCAAGGTGAAATTAGCCGAAAACGGCTGATTATGCACTTGATACGCCTCGGCCAAGACTCCACCGAGATTCCCGAGGTTAGTGCCACCGTAACTCTGAGAGTCGCTATTGAGAACCTCACGCCAGCGACCGGCCTTCGGCAAACCAACGCGGTAGTTCATTCGTGGAAGCGGTGTTAAATTCAATAGAACGATGACTTGGCTAGTTCCTTCACGGGTCTGCCGGACAAAAGAGAGGATGCTTGTCTGGGCATCTGAGCAGTCAACCCAATAGAAACCTTCCAAATCGTAGTCGCTCTCCCAAAGGGCCGGCTCGGCTTTGTAGAGTTTATTCAGATCCTCAACAAAACGCTGCACGCCCTGATGATACGGTCCTTCCTTCAACAGCCACCAACCGAGCTCTCCATTCTCGCTCCATTCAGCGCGTTGTCCGATTTCACCCCCCATAAACAACACCTTCTTCCCGGGAAAGAGCCATTGATAACCTAGGAGAACGCGTAAGTTCGCGAACTGCTGCCACTCATCACCGGGCATTTTTCCGACCAGTGATCCCTTTCCGTGGACGACTTCGTCATGAGAAAGAGGCAAAATAAAATTCTCGTTGTGATGGTAAAGCATCGCAAACGTAAGATCATTGTGATGGTATTTTCGATGGACAGGATCACGGGAAAAATAATGCAATGTGTCGTGCATCCAGCCCATATTCCATTTGAAAGAAAAGCCGAGCCCTCCCAAATACGGCGGCTGGGTCACTTGAGGCCAAGCTGTTGATTCTTCCGCGATAGTGATTGTTCCTGGATACTCCGTGTGGACAAAGTGGTTGAATTGCCTCAGAAAATCTACGGCATCGAGATTCTCTCGACCTCCAAAACGGTTCGGGATCCATTCGCCCTCCTTGCGGGAATAATCCAAGTAAAGCATCGAGGCCACCGCATCCACTCGGAGCCCATCAATGTGAAAGCGATCACACCAGAAGAGGGCATTCGCCGTGAGGAAATTACGGACCTCATGTCGGCCATAATTGAAAATCAAAGTCCCCCAATCCTGATGGGACCCTTTGCGGGGATCTTCGTGCTCGTACAATGCCGTGCCGTCAAATCGCGCTAGAGCCCATTCGTCGCGAGGAAAATGCGCCGGCACCCAATCAACGATTACACCGATACCAGCGCCGTGAAGTGCGTTGACAAGGAATTGAAAATCGTCCGGAGTTCCGAAGCGGCTGGTCGGCGCATAAAAGCCAGTCACCTGGTAGCCCCACGACGGATAGTACGCATGCTCAGCGGCCGGTAATAACTCGACGTGCGTAAATCCGAGCCGCTTCACGTAATCGACAAGCTGCTGCGCCAATTCTCGGTAAGTCAATGATTCAGCCAGTGATTTCTTTTTCCACGACCCGAGATGCACCTCATAAATACTCATCGGTGAACGAAGATGATTCTGGTGACGCCGACGCTCAAGCCACTGCTCATCCGACCATTGAAATTTACGATTATCCCAGATGACCGAGGCATGCTTCGGAGGAGTTTCGTAAAAAAAACCATAGGGATCGGTCTTCAGCACGATTGCCCCTTGCACGTCCTTAATCTCAAACTTGTAAAGAGCCCCTTCTCCGACGCCAGGAACAAACAGCTCCCAGACTCCGGACACTCCGAGCAAGCGCATCGGATGACACCGACCATCCCAGTTGTTAAAATTTCCAACCACGCTGACCCGTTGAGCATTTGGAGCCCAAACTGCAAAGCTAACGCCCGGCACACCGTCAATCGTCCGAAGTTGGCCGCCTAACTTTTCGTAGATCCGCAACTCGTTACCTTGACCAAAAAGGTAAAGGTCCGTCTCGCCCAAGGTCGGCAGAAATGAATAGGGATCGCGAGTCTGGGAAACTCGTCCCTCGTGATCCGTAATCACAAGATCGTACGCGTAAACTTGAGTCGCCGCACGAGTAACACCTTCGAAAAGCCCAGAAGGATCCAACTTTTGGAGCTTGAAGGACGGTTTGTTTTTCTCGTGTGTCGGAACAATCTTGACCGACGCTGCATGTGCCAGAAAGGCGCGCACGACTAATCCCGAACCATCCCCGAGTGGATGCATGCCGAGCAATTGATGGGGCGAGCGGTGTTGGACTTGAAGCAAACTAGCCAGTTCCGTATCAGTTAAAATCATGGCTCGATCAGTGTTTCACGGCGCAACGGGAAAGACACGACAAAAGTCAGGTTGGAAACGACCTTCCTTCATTTCCGAGTGGAACTTAGCGCATGAATAACCTCAGTTGTGCCGCGAGTTTGTTCCTCGTCATTCACAGCGTTTGGCGCTGGATAATGCGTTGGAGCTGCTCTTTATGCACAGCCAAGCTGCCTTCAGTCCAAACCACGTAATCCGACCGAAAGATTTTTTTCTCCACGCCCCATTGAGCTCGGCGTCGCTGATCGATCTCCTCTAAGCTCCAACCCCTGGTCTCCAACCGTTGTTGCTGCGTCGCCATTGAGCAACCCAGGCAGATCGTCGCATCAAAGTGAGCTGCTGCATTCGTCTCGAACAACAATGGAATGACAACGACTCCGCACGGGCGATGCTCAGCTCTCCAGGATTCAACCTGCGCCAGCCAGACCTCTCGAATGCGCGGGTGTAGTATCCGTTCCAGCCTCAATCGAGCTTCGGAGTCACCAAAAACCGCGAGCGCAAGATCATGGCGACGCAAGGTCCCGTCAGGCGCAATCATCCTTTTCCCGAAAGCTTCCGCCACTTCTGCCAGGGCTGGTTGACCAGGCTCAACGACTTGGCGCGCGAGCAGGTCGGTGTCCACCACCTGGACTCCCATCTCCACCAGCAAATTGGCGGAGGTGGATTTCCCCATCCCGATTCCGCCGGTTAATCCAAAAACCTTCATTCGCGCGCATTCTTAGCCAGGTTCAATCGTAGTCTTGGCAGGGGAAAATGCTGAATCAAAGCAGCCAGAATGCGTGACGCTCCAGAGAGAGAATTGACGGCTAAAGCCGTTAGAGATCAAATCGGGAACACAGCAGCGTCCGCCTAATTACTGGTCGGCTCGTACGCGGTAGAAGCGATGTCTTCGATCTCCCGTTGGGTCTTGCACTGTGGCGGTCCGAGTTGACTGCGAATTGTTCGTATAATCTAAGAGAGGCTCCCAATCCGGAGAGAGCAAATTGGTCGTGTATTCGACTTTGTAGAGTTTTCCTGGCGCTGCCTCCCACGAGAAGGAAATCACCGAAGGTGTATTCGCAAGTGCGACTTGGCTCAACGCCATCGTCTCAATACGGTCGAGATCATCCCGCGGATTTGGATCAAACGCATTCGGGATGCCGTCGCCGTCGGAATCGATCGTCGTACTTTCTCGCAAAGCCTGATTCATCAGCACTACCTGATTACTGCCTCGCAACACCACAGCCACAGAGTTGGCCGATCCAACGAAGCCGCTCACCCATCGCAATCGGCCACCGAACAAACCGTTCAGCCGGTCCGCAGTCAAATTGGAATTTGCAAAATAAATCGTGAACCCAGGATCGATCTGAACCATGTTCGTAATCGTGTTCAAAGTTATTCCCTTAAACTCCAAGAAATCCACGTAAAGCGCGCTGCCGGGTGCTGCTCCGCTGAAAGTATGGAGGGTTTCGACACCGGCGTTTATCACGAGACGACCCATAGCCATGTTATTCACGAAGCCGTCGGAACTTGGTCCGCGATCGACACCCGCCCAAGTGTGTGGAATCTCCAAGAACGATGGCGCTGTTGACTGGAAGGTGGTGCCAAGCAAGCTCCCGACTAATGGCTTCCGGAGTAAATGAAACCCTTCGCTGCTAATGATGTTTGTCGTCCGTCCAGTTCCTTCGGTGACTGAGTTCGTGACCGACAAGGTAAAAGCCTGAGAAGCCTTGATATTATAATTACGGATTGTGAGGTCGCCCACGGTTATTAGCACCTCATTGCCAGCCTCGAACTTTCCTCCTTCTAATCTTGCGCTAACGGCATCCAGTTGGATGGAGCCTGCGTCGATGTCAGCTATGATCGTACCGCTGTTTTCAAAAAATTGGCTCCGAAACGCTTCATTGAAAGCAGTCAATGTCCCACGATTGACGATGTTGGAATAGGACGAGCCAGGAGCAGTCCCAAGATTAGCGCTACCCACCAGATAAACCAGACCATCATTTGTTAAGCTTCTCAAATTCGGAAAATTGCCTCGATCCCAATGTGGAATGCTGTTTGTCAAGATCAGCTTCCCTTTGCTGGATAGGGTCAGACTGGTACCCTCGACAACAAGGGATTCGATGACTCGGAGCGTATCGCCGATCGTGACTTGCTGGCTCCGCGCAACAAATTTTGGAACAAAGACTGGTTGGATCGTTCTGACTTGCGTGGCGTCGACCACCAACACGTGAAAACCAATATCGACGACATTGGTGACAACCTCATTTGTCATCCCGCCAGGATTATTCGGGTCGGGTATGCTATTCGTCGCTAACAGCCCAATCTGGTTGGTCCACATGCCCGTCCACGCAAACACATCCCCTGTCATTCGATCGATCGTCTCGCTGACCAGGCTCTGCACGACGAGCAAAGGCTCCACGGGAGACCCTAGATCCAACGCCAGATTCTGAACGTCAATCGCTGCATTGGACCCAATCAAGGTTTTGGCAGTGACATTGACAATTCCTTCGCCTCGGATTCTGGTCCGATTGATATTCAGTTTATCGGCTTTGATTTCGACACGGCCTGGCAAATTGGTAATCGACACTCCAGCAACGGCCGGCAGTGTCCCGGCTACATTGGTGAGATTGAACGCATAGCCTGAGTACAAATTCGTCACCACCATGTTCGTGTATCTTGCATTGTAAATAAGCGCGGCGGCATTCGTCGCGTTGGGTTTCTGGCCACTCGCGAATGTCCGCGGTGTCAACCGTGTCACTTCATAATTGGCAGGCCGCTGCGTAGCCGCAGTGGTGAGATTTGTCAGTTGAACAAAATTCGTCTCTGAAGCAGCTCGGTCAATAAGATAGACTTGATTGGTAAAGAAACCGCCGGCCAAAACATTCGTTTCTAGGTTAACAAATTGCACAATCGCTGTTCTGTACGGATTTGTCCGTATTGTGCTCGGTGTGAACTTCGCATCGAAGGTAATCCCAGGATCCTTGGTTTGGACAAAGATGGCTTGAATAATCCAATTGGTCGGGGTCACGGCGTTCGTCAGCACATACGCGGTGGCATTCGTCAGATCTAAGCTGGCCTGAAAACCGAATGGGCGGAACTCGTTTGTCACGGCATGCTGCGGAGTTAGGACCGCGAAATTTGTTGAGTTGCGAATGGTGCGAGCGAGTTGATCGGCCCCCATATTGGGAGTCCCATCGTTATTCATTCCCCAATAAATATCCAAGACCCCGACATCGGGAATAAAGTTCGTGGGCGTGATACGACCAGCCCCGCCCGTGAAAGGTAAAACCCCAATACTACTTCGCGAAAGGTCAACCGTAGTTCCGTCAACCCGAACCAAACCGCGCGCGTCGGCGAGAAGCTCGCCTCTGCTGAAGATATTAGTCGCAGAAATGATGAGCTGGGCACTTTCGAAGGTGATTCCATTATTGGTGACGACCAACCCCGGCAAAAACGTATCTCCACTCCCTGCGAAAACTTGCGCATCGAAACCATTATAGAAATCGGCTGCCGGGCGCCGAACTCCTGCCGCATTAACGAAATCAAAGCGGAAACCAGGTTCACCGACCATGATACCAAAATTGCTGAAGTGTAATGTGTTTTGCGTATCGTAGGGCAAAATTGAGGAAACAGAGAACAGGCCGTGATTAATGAAGGTGATCGCATTAATCTGGGGTGTGCTCGTAGGCATCCCAAAGTTCTCGTAAATCGCATCAACCGCTCGGAGATTCCCAAGGGACAGAAAGAGTAAAACTCCGACCGTCAAACCACTCTTCGTCATTCTCATAGAAAACTGTTTTACAAATCGGTTCGTCATAAGAGCATGCTCTCGAGCCCCGGGATTTATGGGCCCGTCACTAGCCTCCACGGCGTGCCGCCGCTTCCAGACAGCACGATTTTCTCCAAGTCCTGGATGGTCATTCCACGCGGAAAAACCACGGGAGCATTGGTAGAGCCGTCGAACGAACCCCAAACAAGGCCGCTCGTTGCGGTCTCCTCGTTGAACGGACCAAAATTCAAAAGGAAAGGACCGACCTTGCTAAAAGTAATCTCAACAGGCCCTGTGATAGTCCCTGGACCGGCTAAAGCAGTCGCCCCGACAGAGTTTAGCGCCGTGTTATTCTGAAAACCGACCCTTCGGCTGATCATGATCGGAATAAGCTGACTTATGACACTCACCCCTAAGTCGGCTGCCGAAAACAGGATATCGGGTTGAGTAAGGTTCCTCCGGACAAGCTGTTGGCGTGTCACGCCATTGGTGATGTATGTGTCGGTATAAGAAACCGTGTTCGTAAAGACGAAAGCATTCAACGTTGAGTCGAAATCCGCGCGTTGGAACGTGATCTTGTCGGGCCCTGGCCGCAACGCGACACCCACCAAAGCATTCGTCGTCACGACAGCCCCTCCGCCAATCGCACCGCCGACGCCCGGAGCGCCCACCGCCCCTGCTGGACTTCCCGGAACCGGGAGAAAAGGAATCCCTCCACCGCCAGCACTCCCCGTCGCGCTCACGGCATTGCTGGAGACGTTTTCCACATTGAAGTTGCTCTTATTATAAATATATCTCAGTCCTCCGACATCGTCCCTTGTCAAACCGGTGTAGAATAGTCCGGGATTAATCAAAACTCCAGATCCTCGAAAATCTGCTCCTCCAGTCTGAAGTCCTTGCAGGGCGACGACCGAAGTCACGCTGGGTGCCAAGGGATCGACCGCCACCTCTGTAGCTTCAAAATCAGGAACAAGATCAAACGCTCGGACGTTATAAGTATAAAGAGTCCCATTCACATAACTTGAAGGCAGCAGGGTCACAGGGTCGAAATTCCGTTTGACTGTAGCGGATGCCCCTAAGGCACCATTCAGTAACACAGCACTCCGCAAAGTGTAGGCCCAACGCTCGGGAACTCCCAACCCCATGGCTTCCAGCAAGGCTGACAACGTCCAAGATTTCATGTCCCTGATCCCAAGGGCTAATGCCTGATAATTAAAGCGCCGTGTATCAAGCGGATATTCAGTGAGTTCCTGGCTTAACCCTGAAAAAGCGGGCAGATCATTAAGAACCTTAATCGCCATTTCGATTGCGTCCACACCCGCTTGTCCGAAGTAGGCAATAAACGAAGGATCAAAGGCATAGACGAGAATCGGGGAATCCCAACGATATTCCTCGCCAATATTCTTCGGCCCGACGAAATCCGCCGCCGCCGCGTCCGTGGGCTTAGCGTATCCTAGATTGATTACTTGCCATGCCTCGAGCGGCCCAGCGAGCGAAAAGGCCTTGGCCTGTTCCGCTCCTACTGCCAGCAACAAAACACACAATAGTTTTTTGGCGAACTGCGACATAAGTAAATGCGTTAACGGAGCCGTCTCACACGATAAACAATTAAGTTACTTGTTCCATGGATGAGCATTGAGTCGCTCGGCCCAGCCGCAAAACGCGGCCCTCCAAGATCCACCCACTTCGATGTCAGCTCGGATTCGGACTGGACCTGATAAACAAAGCCCGGCTGCGTATTCCAACTGAGGAAAGCCCCTTGCTCAGTGGAAATCATCTGCATTCGCAGCACGCTAGCCGCATCTCTCGGATTCGTGCCAGCTAAAAATTCATCCAAATTAGACGCTCCATCACCGTCGTCGTCGGCCTTCGGAGCAGGCCAACTGGTGGAGTTAATTCCCCAATAGTTGCTCTGCCAATCATCCGGCAAACCGTCGAGGTTTTCATCGCTGCCCCAAGTGGTCCCGGTGGTTGCCACCGACAACACGGATTGCCCACCCGTCGCAAATTTATACCCCAATTTGAAAGAGTGAGTGCTCCCAGGCGCCAACCCGCTGAGCGGCCAGATATTGCCATTCACCGTGACAGGCTCCGGATTATTATCAACATATACGAGGTATCCGCTCACGCTTGCGTTTGCTGCCTCGGGCCAGGTAACGCTCAAACGGCTCGAACTCAGCGCTGAAACGAAGGGAGCCGCGGGTTTAACGGGGGAAAGAGAATAACGCTGCGCCAGCAGATCAAAACTGGTCGCACCCCCAATGAAACTAGACCAAACAACTAAAAATTTTCCGGCGCCATCGGAAGCAACGCTCGGATAAATTTGCTGACTGGCAGTGCTCGTATTGACCTGCAGCTCAGAACTGATCATCGCCCCGTTTTCAGAAATGAATCTTCCAAAAATTCCTTCACGAGAGCCATCCTGGCCGACGCTGGTCCACACTACGAGATTGTTCTCGCCCACTCGCGCAACCTGAGGTCCATAATGATTCCCATTCCCGTGGGTATTCACCTTGCTAGCACCGCTTACCCGATCACCCGTTGCGTTGTAGGAACGAACAAATACATCCCAACCATTCGCTTGCTGGGTGAGATCCCTTTGCCCCCATCCGACGACGAACCCGCCGTTTGACAAAGCGGTGATTGTGGGATTAGCGCAAATACTCGTGCCCTCGTTCACCAGAAACTCAGGCGTGATCAAGATCAGCTCAGCGCTAAAGATCCGCGCATAGATATCCACGCTGTTTTCAAAGCGTCCTTGCTCCGAAACCCAGACAACAGCGAATCTGCTGTTATTTAGGGCAGTGATCGCGGGAGACCTTTGGTTGAACGAGGAGTATTGATTCACCTGGATCTCTCCTCCTGATCTTTGGCCAGAAGACGCTAGTCTCTGCGCGAAAATTCCCTGCATGCTTCCATCTTGCCCATAGCTCGACCATGCGACGACCACCTCGCCATTCGAAAGGCTGGTCACCACGGGATTCACTTGTTGATTTAGAGTATAGGTATTGACGAGCAAATCCCCGGTGATGAAGGTCCCCTCAGGCCCCACAAAGCGGGCGTAAATGTCCTGAGCTCCCGCCGGACCTCCTTGCCAGACAAAGACCGCTCCTCCGTCTTTCAAAAGCGCTACTTTAGGGTTCTGTTGGTCCCCAGCTCCTTGCTGATTCACGCGGAAAATTCCCAACCCGCCGAGCAAATCACTCCGGAGGCGGCGCGCACTGATCCCAAACCCATCGCCATCGGTGGCATTATCCTGCCAAACTACATAGCCACCCGAAGCATTAAGGCTGACATGTGAAAAGACTTGGTCACCTGATAACAGACCAGCAATCGGATATTCATCCCCTTCAGCGCTAAAACTGTTCGCTCCAAAAACTGCAAAGGGAAATAGGCCGAGAAGCCCCAAAGCACCGAGCCTTCTACAGCCGCTCAACAGTGGTGAAAACATAAGGTTTCGAGTTCTTATCAAGCCAGTTTGTATTCTTTCAAGCGGCCGCTCCGCATCCTCGTCATTCAAGCTAAATTATGGATTGGCGCTGCGGGTTTTAGGCTGTTGAGGAATGACATTGGGGTCGTAAGGTAGGTTGTCCTCGGTATGAACCCGGTTTCCGGCAGGATCGATGATGGTGGGGGTTACAAAGATCACCAAGTTCTTCTTGCTTGTTGACATCGACTCACTTCGGAAAAATCGACCGAGCAAAGGAATATCTCCAAGCACTGGAATCTTGTCTTTGAGCTTCGATACCTCTTCGGCAATCAATCCACCAAGCACGACCGTTTGACCATCCCAGACGTTGACGCTTGATATGACTTGTCGCACTCGAAACTTGGGCAGCGGCAAAACAGACGTCAAAGGAGTGGCGTTGGCTGTCGCGGACACCGCCTGTGCAAGAAATGGTCCCGGATCGTCGTAGCCTAAGAACTCGACGAGGGTCGGCATAAGCGTCATCTGAATCGAATAACCGTCGGCCGAAACGTAAGGAATGACGTCTAAACTTGGGCCAGTGGGAACTTGTTGAGTCGTGGGAACAACCGTCGCCCCACCGGGTTGGCCACCGCCAGCGCCTCCCAAAGCTGCACCACCGCCGCCGCCGGCTTGCCCACCTTGGGCATTCACGGCGGCCACGATCGTTTTCAACTCAGTCACCTCAAGCTTGGCCTGACGGCCGCTCAGAGTCGTCACGCTTGGGACGGATAGCACATCGATGCCGCTTCGTTGTTCGAGAGCTCGAATTACCACTCGGAACTGCGGGTCTGTGAGAATTCCAGTCACTGTGGCGATCGCTGGAACTTGCCTTCGGTCCGAGCCCACGACGTTGCCCAAGCCCTTGGTCAGTACTGAATCGGATGTGGAGGAAGGGATTGTCGTTCCGAGAGGATTCGAAGGATCAGCACCTGGAGGAACCCCAGGGAACGCTCCCAGAGGATTGGCTCGCGAAGGTGCTCCTTGATACGAAGGGGCAGTTCCTGCTTGAGTTCCTATTCCCCCGTTGTTCATAAGTATGTTGCCGAGATACCAATCGAAGCCCAAGGCTTTGCTGTCGCTCTGAGCGATTTCCGTGAAGGTGGCTTCGATTCTGATTTGTGGTGGAATTACATTCAACACCTGGATAACACGTTCCATAATATCGAGCTCCTCGAGGGTCGTTCGCGCAAAGATAATCCCGGTTCGGTCGTTAAAGAAGAGCGCCTTGCCAGCACCCGCGGGAGCCGGACCACCAGCACCAGGGGCGCCGAGAAAACCACCGCCACCGCCACCGCCGCCACCAGCGCCAGGGAAAGCAGCTCCACCATTAGTAGGAAATGAAAGGCCTAATTGCGCAAAGAAGTCTCGAACGATAGTCGATGCCAGGACTCTTGAACTGACTGATGTGACCCCTTGTATCCCGATGCCGCCTTGCCCGCCCCCTTGGCCACCCCCTAAACCTCCGCCGCCACCCCCTAAACCTCCGCCCCCGCCCTGGCCACCGCCGCCCTGGCCACCGCCGCCCTGGCCGCCGCCCTGACCACCCAGACCTGAAGTCCCTGTGAGGTCAACACGCGGAAACGCAAATCCACCGCCACCACCACCGCCTTGGCCGCCGCCTTGACCACCGCCACCACCACCGCCACCGCCGCCGCCTTGGCCACCGCCTTGACCGCCGCCACCGCCACCCAGGAACTGGGCAGACACGCCTGACAGACCTTCGTAAAAGGTGTTCGGATCGACTTTAAAGGTCCTATAGAAAAGCTGCGGAGACTCGAGTGCTCGTTGGGTGAACACGATGGCATAATCTTCAACGGAAAATTTCAGCGGTTTATCAGCACCTTTAGTGATCGCGTCGATCACATCCTGCAGACGAATATCTCGCAGCGCAGGATTGATCCGGATGATCACGTTGTGCAAATCAACCGGTTCGGGAGCAGGAGCGGCTTGCGCAGGCTGACCCGTGATTGGGTCCACAGCGCCGAACTGAACCGGTGCCTCGGGAATATCAATTTGAGAATTGATGATAAAGTTGACACCCCGTCTATCCGGGTCACGTTTCCGAGCCTCTTCATTCAGGTCTTTGATGACTTCACCCAGCGGAATCCCGTCATACAAGACCTCGTCGAGGATAATCCGATCCAGCTTATGGAAGATTCTCTCCCGCATCGGGCTGGTATGAACTTGATTGGTGGTTGCAAAAGGATTTGCGAGCGGCAAACGATCTCGCTGAATCGGAACATTCCAAGCTTGCTCGACCTGGAGCAGTTTATCTTTGGCAGTGATCTCTCGGATTCTCGACTCCTGCGCATGGCGCGCCTCTTTGATGTAATTCAAATAATAAAGAGCTGTCGTATGTTCCAGATCCTGTTTTACGACCTGCTTGAGCTTAGCTTCCGCATCATCAAGTTTTCCCATTTCGATCAGCAACCGCGCGTCTTGCACGATCGTAGAGGCCGCAATGCGGTCGGCCTTAATTCCTGGTACGCGATCCTTGACTTCTTTACTGGCGACCTTTCCTTTCCGATCTTCGAGGGCTCTATCGATGACAGCCTTTGGTTTCTGCGCTGCGACGTTTTTGGGATCAACCACGAGAACTCTGCTGACCTGTTTGTTGGCTTCATCCAAATTCCCGAGGTTACGGGCATCTTCCGCCAATTGAAGGCGAACTGCCGCCATTCCTGCTATTGTTTCGTTGCGCTCCTTTTCCACTCCCACGCCCACTTTTTGGACTAATTCCAACGCCTCTTCGTACAGTTGCGATGCCCCTGCGAGATCATGCCTAACCTGCGCTTTTTGTGCGTTCTCAAGGAGTTGGCGAATCTGGATGATATCCGCCTGACGACGAACCGCCTCTTCACCCGCGAGTTGCGCTGGCAACTGCTGCCCTAACAATGGAGCGGTTGCACCAAGTACGAGTAATAGACTTAGTGTAGTGGTAACTGCTTTAATCATGAGTTTGGTTTCCTTTGCGAAAAAAAGCTTATTTCAAGGGCGGCGAAGCATTCGATTTCAAGGGCGTTCGTTTCTGGGTCGATTTCGCTGACAATACAACTTGGTTTGGGCCGATGGCAACGATTTTATACGTTTCAGAATCTCGCTGCAGTGTTATCGTGTCGTCCTTGCGCTTCCGGAGGAAAGTTTGCTTCTCAGGAGGATACTTCAAATCTGCCGCATAGCCGATAGGGCGAACATAAGGTTGATCCTTGGCGATCGTAATTGGCTCGTTTTCGTCCTTTAGCTGCAAGACAAGAGACGTCGGAGCCTCTGGTGGGCCTTCCACGCGCAGCAGGTTGAAGAACTCCCCTTTCGGAGTTTTCTGACTCACGGTGCGTTTCTTGGGGTTTGCTTCGGTATCCCGGCTAACGGTCACTATGTATCGCGGTTCGGCGTTTTCAGGGCCTCCCGCTGCGACATCGAAGCTAACCGTCATCTTGAGCTCATCAATCTTGATGACCTCAATCGCCCCAGCGCCGAGTTCGTTACCCGTAGAGATTTTGATCAAGCCACCATCGGGCCTCTTCTTCCATTGAACGGGATTTAAAATATTGTGAGCGCCAGACAACTGTAATCCTTTGGCGCCTGCAAAACGCCGGACGACCACCTCGTTCGTGCTCAAATCAATTGGCTTAAACGGTTTCGGCTTTGTGCGACCCACGCCTGTCACTGTTTCATCCAAGGCTCGGCGAATCCCAGAAACTTGCAACGGCAGTGCGGCTGCTGCCACCGCCAAGCCCAAGAGCACGATGCTCAGCACGACTTTTTCGTAATGTTTTTTAATGAACTGCATGCAGAGCCTAACGAGCTTTGAGTTTTACAGAGTCGAGTTGGAGCGTGATTCTCAAAGTTTTTTCCTCCAAAGCGGTGTCCAAACCACCCTTGCCTAAAGGTCTAGTAGGAGCGACCGGCGGCGGTTGCCGATATCGCTGCTCTAATCCGTAACGGTTTCCTCCAGCCGGACTACGCCCACCATACCTCGGGTCCATCATTCCACCGTAGCGCCGGTAAGGATCACTCATCTGGGGCGTCTCGGTCTCATTAGCCTGCGCGTCGGCTACTTTCTCCGCTGTCATATTCTTTACGACAAAACAATCCTGAGAGCGCAGGAGTCCGTCCAAAACGGCAGCCAGCTCAGAGGAAAATCCATCGAAGGTCACTTCGTAAGGTGTGACGATAGCCCAGGCATTGGTCGTCATCTTGTTAGTCATGTAATCGGTATATCCGCTGTCGTCGGTGGTAACAGCGGCACGTTTGATTCCTGACAAGCCAAGAACCTTAGCCTCGTATAAAACCTTGCACAGGGCCCTTATCTCGGCCAGTTGTGTTGCGAGCGTTCCGACTTGGTTAGTCGGAAAGTTCACGGCAGTCTTCTGCGCGGCAAAAGTGAACCAATAATCCTTCTCTACTTGCACACCAGATGCTTCCGCACCCCGCCTCAACTCGTTAACAGTGTTGTCGAGCAACGCTCTGAATTCCCGACTGCTAAGCTGGTTGGTCGAGGGTGGCGGAGAGAAATGCGTTTTTACCTGATCCAAAAAAGCCTTGACCTTGATGTGCTCGTCCTTGGCTGCGGCAATGTTCTTGACCTGAGCAGTCCCGGGATGTGGATCTCGATTGACCAAGCGCTTTAATTCGGCAGTCGAAACATCCAATTGCGCGGTGACGTCATCGTTCTGCTTGATTTTTATGAAAAGGAAATAGCCGGCAAGGCCTAACAAGCCCAGACCCACCAAGCCGCCGATCACCAATACTAGATTTCGCTTGAGCCAACGCATACTATGGAGTTTTGATCGGCGGCTTCAGTTTCAGCTTCATGCCAAAACTAAATGTGGTGTCAGTAGCACTCGCCAGTTGCACCCCTGCTTCAGAGAGCTCTGTGCCCTCCTTGTCCAGGAGCGGGCTTTCTCGGAGCGCGTCGCGAACAGCGTAGGCTAGTTGGCCGTTGGCAGAAGGATCTCCGCCACGGCTAATGTTCACAGCCAAGAAGGAAACGTTAACAATATTGTTGGTGTCGGCGGCAGGGGCTTTCGGGGTAGCGGTGGCGGCGTCAGTGGCATTTGTGTCTCCCTCCGGAGCCGCATCCGAAGGCCGAGCCATCCCAGGCCGCATAAGGCCGTAGCGCTCCATTAGTTTCGGATCCATCCGAAAGTAATTCGGAGTTGTTTCCTCCTCGACGGCAGCGGCGGCTGCACCGGCGGTGGTAGTCCCAAACTTTTCGATCCAAACACCAGCTTCCAAACCAGGCCGGGTATGACGCTGTTCAACCTCCAGCAAAATACTCCTCAAATTTGTGAGCAGATCCGGCCAATAAAACCGCTGCTGCAACCAGCCGCCGAATGTGTCCAGTTCTTCCTTGGTCCTCTTGATTTGAGTCTCGTGTTTGACAAGCTCCGTTTCGCTAGCTTTCAACGGCTCGACCTCTTTCTCGATTTCTGCCAGAGAGGCGGCTTTGACAGCGGCCACCCGGTCGTAAAACCAGCCGTAGGCGAAGACCACCAACACAAGGCTCAGAACCGCAGCAACAAAGTAGGGCTTCTTCTGATCGAATTGCTGGCGCTTGCGAATGCTTTTAGGCACCAAGTTCAACTCGACCGGGCATTGCGCGGCATTCCGCAATCCCAAGCCGACGACTTCGCCATAAGCATGAGCAACACGGGCCAAGTCTTCCAAGTTGATGGAAGGGTCGATTTGAACATTGCGGAATGGATTGAAGTACTCGACTGGGATGTTCAATTTCTCGGCGAAGAATTGGGCCGTGTAAGGCATGATCGAGGCGCCGCCGGCCAGGAACAATCGTTGCGGCGCGGAACCGCTTTGTTGGCCGCGGTAAAACTGAATGGTTTGGTTGACCTGAATGTGCAACCTTGTCATGACTTGGCGCGCAATTTTTGAAATAGCAGCCTGGTGAGGGCTCTCCGGTTCTTCGTAAGCGCCTCCAAGACTTACAAACCCTTCCGCGACCTTGATCTTCTCCGCTTCAGGAAACTTCAGCTTGGCTTCCGCAGAGAAATCCTGAGTGATGGAGTTGGCGCCGATATTAATACCACGGGAATAGACTTTCCCCTTCTCGAAAAAGAGGAGGTTGCTGGTTTTCGCGCCTATATCCAACAACATCGTGCACCCTTCCAGGTCGCCGTAATTGAACCTAAATGCGTTGCACAACGCCGCAGGCGAAACATCCACGAGCTGCAACCGCAACCCCGTCGCTTCGGCGGTCCGGAATAATCCTTCGACCACATCCGACTTAATCGCGACGAGAAGCACCTCGAGTTCTCCGCTGGGTGTGCTGCCCAGTATCTGATAATCCCAAACTACTTCTTCCAGCGGAAACGGAACGTTTTGCTGCGCCTCATATTGGATGATCTGAGTGACCTTCGCGGTATCGACCGGCGGCAGTTTAACAAATTTCGAAAAAACATGGAAACCTGGAGCGCAGACGTTGGCTTTCTTGGAACCGTAACTCTTGTCAGCAAGCAACTCCTGAATCGCCTTCCGCAGCACCGCATCACGGGTCGCTTCCTGCGAGCCTTCCAACCCAAGCGCTTTTATTCCGTACTGCTTGAGGGAAAGGGTTCCGGCTTCGTCCAAGGCAAACTCGGCCATCTTCAGGCTGCCCGCCCCAAAATCGATGCTTAAGAATGATTTCGAATTTAACATCTATTTATATGACACCTTATCCGCCGAAACGTTCTACCTCATGCCAGACCAAAGTCGAGCGCAATAAAATCGGAGAAAGTCGGCGTGCTGGTTACTTAATATCGAGAGCCTGGTCAAATATAAAATCGAAAACTGGCTGACTTTTTAGCTCCACGTCCTCTCGTGGGAATGAAAAAGAGTCTTCCGAAAATGGTCGATTGTTTTTTCCAGACCAGCAGCGAGAGGAACTCTAGGCTCCCACCGGAGCAACGTCTTCGCACGCGTGATATCGGGCTGACGCTGACGGGGATCGTCTTCGGGCAGCGGCTTAAATACCGTCTTGCTGCGCGCCCCGGTGGCACGGATCACTTCCCGGGCAAACTCGATCATCGTCAATTCGTGGGGGTTGCCAATGTTCACAGGCTGATTGGTCGTGCTCATCATCAAGCGATAAATCCCTTCTATAAGGTCGGAGCAGTAACAGAAACTCCGCGTCTGAGAGCCGTTGCCAAATATAGTAAGGGGCTTGTTCTTTAACGCTTGGCTAAGAAAAGCAGGAACGACCCGCCCGTCGTTCAACCGCATGCGCGGTCCATAGGTGTTGAAGATGCGAACGATCCGAGTGTCCAGACGGTGCTCGCGCAGGTAAGCCATCGTCAGAGCCTCGGCAAAACGCTTGGCTTCGTCATAGCAACCGCGCGGCCCAATCGAGTTCACGTTTCCCCAGTAGTCCTCACTCTGGGGATGCACGAGTGGATCACCATAGATTTCAGAGGTTGAAGCCAAGAGAAAACGAGCCCCCTTGTGTTTGGCCAAACCGAGCGCCTTGTGCGTCCCGAGAGAGCCCACTTTTAAAGTCTGAATGGGCAACTCCAGGTAATCGATGGGACTCGCCGGCGATGCAAAATGCCAGACATAATTCACTGGCACATTCAAAAAGATGAATTCCGTCACGTCCTGTTGAATGAACCTGAAATCCGAAATCCCTCCCAAGTGCGCAATGTTGTCGATGCTGCCGGTCACCAAATTATCAATCGCGATCACTTTGTGGTGCCGTTCGAGGAGATAATCGATCAGGTGAGATCCCAGAAAGCCAGCTCCGCCAGTGACCACCGAGGTTGGATGCTCGGGAGCAGTCGTGCGTTTTCGACTAGATGCCATATCCTAAGAATTTCGATCAATGCTTCTCGATCTCGAAGATCGAGTTCCATGCTCGAAGTTCATCAGAACCTCTTCGATCGACAGTTGGCATTTGAAATTCGACACTTACTTGGCTCCCGTCCCTAGGACTACCACCGGGATCGTCCGAAGCAGAATCTTAAAATCCAGCCAAAGGGACCAATTATCGATATACTCCAAATCGAGACGAACCCAATCCTTGAAATCGGTGACATTGTTGCGCCCACTGACTTGCCAGAGACAGGTTAAACCGGGCTTGACGCTCAACCGCCGACGATGCGCAAAGTCATCGAAGCGCATCACCTCATCCACGGGAAGCGGACGAGGGCCGACCAAGCTCATTTCGCCGCGGAGGACATTGATCAGTTGGGGAAACTCATCAACGCTGAATCTCCGAAGAATCCGGCCCAAGGGAGTAATCCGCGGGTCACTCGAAAGCTTAAATACCGGGCCAGACATTTCGTTCAACGCAGCGAGCTCCTGCTTGAGCTGTTCCGCATCGCTGACCATCGAGCGGAATTTCAACATTGTAAAAGGACGGCCATTCAAACCGCTCCGTTGCTGCCGAAACAAGACGGGCCCCGACGAAGTGAACCTAATGAGGATGGTCACCAACAAAAAGAGGGGTGCCAGAAGCACGATCAATACAAGAGCCACTGAAAAGTCCATGACATGCTTGACCAAACCCTGCCAAGACTCCTCGGGGGCTGAGCGGAAAACGAGCATCGGCCGACCGTAGAAATGGTCCAGCGTAGTCTGCGACAACTGTGTGTTGAAAAAATCGGCAAGCAACCAGGCTTCCACCCCTTCCAGTTCACACGCCTGAATGGCTTTTTCGATTTGACCGAAGAAAGTGTGTTTGGCGGTTAGAACGACGCCATTGGCCGAATGCCGGTGCAAGAGTTCAACGAGTTGTTCGATCGAGCTCTCATTCAAATCCAGTTGAGCCAGCACTTCGATGCCGTCGCCGGAGGTCTGTTTCAACTGGGATTGAAGCCGAAGGGTGTCCTCACTCGTGCCCACGAGGATGAGACGTTTCTTAAACTGAGCTTGTCCGAGTTTTGTCTCGACCCATCGCCGAACCAACTCTTCTTTCAGCATGACCAACAAGAAGCTAACTCCAGGGAACAATATGATCACCGATCGCGCCAACAGTTGCTTGCGGAGAAACATGACTGAAACCACGACAATGACCACCAGAACACAAGCCTTGAGCAGTTGCCAGGCGGTGCGACGGCGCGACATAACGAGGGGCCGGTTGTAAAATCCTTGAAGTTCCAATAACAAAGGAGTGAGCGGAATAATGACCAACAACAGCCATTCGAACTTGGCAAATGGTTCAATGTTGGGATCTCCTCCGAAGAGTTTTAGCTCCCAATTCGATCGAATGAGATGAGCCATCCAAAAACTGAACGCGAAAAGACTCGCATCAGCCAACTTTTGGATCTGCGCCCGAATTTGACGCTGGCGACTTAACATGTCTTATTAGACCGACTGACTACAAACGGATCGGGTCAGGAACGGTGACGCGCCTCTTTTACATCGGTTCGGGAGGCGCGACAACATCTACTTGAGAACCACTTCTGCTGCTGGACCGGCAGCGGCGGTCATTGAACCACTCACCAATTGGAACTCTGGGACCGAAGCGACAATGAACTCTTTCATGTGGTTGTAAGTAGCTTCCTCCTGCCCGGGCCGACATACCGAAAGATAGGACACATAAGCCCAACGCGGCAGAACGCCGGTGAGGACGAGGTCCTTGGCGCTTCCCCACATCCTTTCCTTATGTTGAGCCGTCAGACGGTTCTCTGAGACGAACCAATAAACAAAGATAGCGCGCAACGTAAAAACCGGACCATCGGCTGTTTTCTTAAAGTTTTTCGAAGCGGTCAGCTTCATGACCGGCAAGTCGTACGACTGCGGTCGGGTCATCCGGATCGCGAGCGATTCAGATTTGTCGATCCTCCAGCCTTGCCCTTCCAAACAAATCTGCGGTTTATGAATGCTCGTCCGATCGGTTCCCATGAGAACCACACTGACGTCCATGAATTGGCGGGCGTCGTTCGTGTAGTGCCGCCGTCCGAAGGTGGTGTCTTTGGGCAATGTCTTTACTTCGAGTGAACTTACGGTCAGAGGTTGTGATCCATAATCCAAGACGTTAATTGGCAAATCGACAGTGGTTTTCCCAACAATGTTTGTCTGGAGATCATAAACCGGCTTCTCGACCAAACGTAAACCGGGTTTACCAAGTCTGCGTCCAGCCTTTAAGCCGCTTAAGAAAAAAGCGGTTCCCCCTGTGAGGGCTAGAACCAACGCTAGAACGATCCACTTTTGTCTGTTCATGCTGTTTTGGGTTCGAGTGGAATTGCCGTTGAGCCATCACCCTCTCTCAGCAAATAACCCAGTAAGAGAATACAACTGATCGCCACGGCGAACGTGATAAACCCAAGTTTGTTCTCGACGAAAGCTCCTGCATCTTGCCCGAACGCTTCCGCCGCGACAATCACTGTCGTGATTCGTGCCACGTTGCCGACAATTGCCAATGGGAAGGCAACCGCGATGATGATCACGCGTTTCCACAAGGTCTTGAATGTAAGAAATCCATAGATAGTCGTCAGCGCCAGCAACGAGATCAGGCTCCGAATGCCGCTGCACGCCGCTGCAACCTCGTATGTGAACATGTCTTGCGCGTGACGGATTTGCGATCCGTCGCGAATGACCGGGATTCCTAAAAAACTGTCGGCAATCCCTACCGAAATCTTAGTCACCAACATCCGCATCGGAAACGTGATACTGTCGCTCAACGTACCCAAGGGAACACAAAAGATGAAAAGGATCATCGGGAAAAACGTTGTTTCGAGCCAACCGCGTCCCCAGATCACTCCGGTCAATCCGTACAATCCCACAAAAAAGCCGACCACCGAAACATTGGGAAACTGTATGACGTAACCGAAAACGTGGAGGAGCGCCCCGAGAACCAGCAAAATCAAGGCCGGCCACCAAATCCGCTTCGGCACCGCCAACAACTCCTGTCTCTTCCACCAGAGCAAGACCACCACGGCAAATGGAATCAGCTTCCCGTGTTCGTCATCGGGTGAAGTGTCAAAAATGTGGTAAGTCCATTTGAATAGCGAAGCGGTATCAATGTATCCAAAAACGGAATTACCCAGAAATTGGAACAGTGCCGCCCAGGCCCCTAACAAGACGAAGAACAAGGCTTTGTCCGGAAGATGGCGCCAGCAGTTGAGGACCTCGTGCCGAAATGTTTCCACTGAGGCTTCTTTGAGATTCGTATTTTCGGCCATATCGCCAGCTATCAATCAGAGAGTTAGACACCGTCTTGCGACTTTAGCTCAATCAAACCAATCCACGCATAACTGCTGGGCATTGCAGAAACCCAAATCTCCGGCTTTATTGAAGGAAATCGAAGCAATGGAGTGATCGAGCATTGAATTCCCCAACACCAAAACTTCACTCTTTCCACACTCAATTTTCTTTCGGAGTCCGCTTCTTCATTTGATCGTAGATCCAACGATACGTCTTCTCGAGCCCATCCCGGAGTCGAGTGCTCGGTTGCCAACCTAGATAGGACTGGATTAAAGCATTATCGCTATTTCGGCCATTGACTCCTTTGGGAGCCTTCAGATTGTAAGTTCGCTTCAACTTACTTCCCGCGATTTCTTCCACAAGATCGACCAATTGGTTAATGGTCACCAACTCGTTGCTCCCCAGGTTGATCGGCTCCAAGATATCACTCGCCAGGATCGCCTTGGTCCCATTCAAACAGTCATCAATATACATGAAACTGCGTGTTTGGTTCCCATCCCCCCAGATCTCGATCTCATCCGTCCCGGCTAGCTTGGCTTGGATCACCTTCCGGCAAACGGCGGCAGGTGCCTTCTCTCGGCCCCCATCGTAGGTGCCGTCGGGTCCATAGACATTGTGGTAACGAGCGACGCGCGTCGCCAGTCCGAAGTCTTCTCGAAAATGCCGACACATCCGTTCGCTGAACAACTTCTCCCAACCATAACCGTCCTCAGGCATGGCCGGGTAGGCATCACTTTCTTTGAGAGCCACAACCTCGGGAGAAACCTGTTTTTCGGCCGCATAAACGCAAGCTGAAGAAGCAAAGAAAAACCGCTTCGCCTCAAATTTCCTTGCCGCCATGAGCAGGTGAGTATTGATCAAGACCGAGAGCATGCAAAGGGCGCGATTGTTTTCAATAAAGCCCATCCCGCCCATGTCGGCCGCTAGGTTATAGACCGTCAAGGCACCGCGTGTGGCTTGTTCGCAGGCGGCCAGGTCTCTCAGATCAAGCTGCAAATTTTCCACGCCCGGCGACAGTTGATACCATTCGTGAAGGGGCTTCAGGTCCACAGCTCGGATGTCCTGATGTCCTTTCCTGACCAGATCAGCCACCAGATGGCCACCAATAAACCCGCCTGCGCCGCCAACTAAAACCTTACCAGAATTCATAGTTATTTCGAGAAACGGGACGAAGGCTAAACTGCTCTCACCTCTTTATTCAAGCCGATAGTGCTTAATCCCACTAAGTTGACAAAAAATCCGAGCTACAAAGAGCGGGTTATTCCTCAAGTACCGGCGCCAAAGGCGACGCGGTTCCTGGCAAAGCCTATAAAACCATTCCAAACCGCTCTTTTGCATCCACCGCGGCGCTTGCTTCACGCGCCCGCTGTGAAAATCGAAAGCGGCCCCCACTCCGACCATCAACGTGACATTCAATCGAGAAAGATATCTGGCCATGAAGTGCTCCTGCTTCGGCGTGCTCAATCCCACCCACATAATATCGGGTTTAGTCTCTCGGAGCATCTGCTCCAGCGCGATCTCTTCGCTCGAGTTGAGCGGGCGGAATGGCGGGGTATAACAGCCAGCGATCTGCAAACCAGGGAACCGCGATTCCAAGCGCGCGCTCAATTCCTCCGCCACGCCCGGCGCTCCACCGAAAAAGAAATGTTTGCAGGGAGACTGTTGACTCCAACGGCACAATTCCAACATCAGATCCGGACCATAGACGCGTCCCATTTCTCGGAAGCCTCGAAGCTTTCCCATCCAGACCATCGGCATTCCGTCTGGAGTGCAAAGGAAAGCGTTGTTCAGAATTTGCCGAAAATCCGGATTGTCTTGCGCCTCGGTAACTCCATGCACACCCGTAATACAAATGTAACCTTTCCGTTTGCGCGCAACAGCGTCGGCAATCACTTCGCGAGCCGTGGACAAATTGAGGACGCTGATACCAACACCGAGAACATTGACTCTTTTAATGGCCGGAAATCCTGAGACGGAAGGAGACGTGTTCTCAGGGGAGGTGGATGCAAACGGCGAGTCAGACATAGCGGCGAACATCCAACATCCAACATCCAACATCCAAACTTGAACGGAAAATACAGGCGAAGGCAAATGGCTTGGGGATTTTCCCGCAGCGAGAGTGTGTAATCCATCCCATCCATGCGCCTGCCCACGACATGAACTCTGTCTGCGGCGTCCGTCGATTCTCCCTCTCCCAGCGGGAGAAGGTCGGGCCAATTCGACACGCTCCAGACTCCAGTCTGCGGACTCGCATTCCCACCGCGCACGTCCTTCTCTTTCCCCGTTCGACGTTGGATGTTCGATGTTGGATGTTCACCCTTTTGGTCCGCTCTTACAAAGCACCTTCTTATCGCGGTCTTACCTGTCGTTTTTCCGCATCATAGTCGTAAAACGGTTTTCGAAAAAGGTAAAGTAACCAGTGCAAGAAGCCGGCCAGAGGCGAGCGATAACCTACCCAGGCTAGGAACGAGCTGTTAAAACAGAAGAGGCCGGGAAGATCGGTCCATGATCGTTTCAAATAGAACTTCTCTTTTAAGAACGGCTCAACTCGTTGATCCAGCTCGATCGTTTCAAAGGAGCTCCACCAGCCCTGTTTCTTAAAATAGCCCAAATGTCGAACGCGAGCTTCATCGATCTGCATTAAGCGGCAGCAAACTCGATCGGCGGCTACGAGATCATTCGCGACCAGCAACCAATTGAGCTGAACCGCCTCGCCCCTCATCGGCCCGCTCCCGTTCAAGCCATAGCGACCGTCGATGATCGAATACGGCTTCGGCAACCTCCGACAGACCTCGTAGATCACTTGCGGAAAGTAAGGATGTAATTTCAGACGCTCCGCCGGATTCTGAATGCACCCCCATTGGTTCTTAATCGACATCGAGATCAGTGTGTTCATGTGGATCTTCGGGACGGGCAAGGTGATGAAAGCATCAATCTCATGCAGCAGCAGCTTTGGCAGGGGAATCGAGAGCTCCCTGAAACCCGCTCGCAACCGAACAATTTCTGGATCGGTGAAACTAATATTCACGACTCGGGCCCCAGTCCTTGCGGCCAGTTCATTGATCCCCATTTTTTGGAACACCTCGTCTATCGAGAAACGATTATAGCCTCCGCTATCCGCCTCGCCGATGATTACCCTATATCCGCGGCCCGTCAGGAGCTCAGTGACAGCTTCCAGGCATTCGAACGAGGTCATAACGCCCGGCTGGTACGTGGGAAAAGTCAAGTTCGGCTTCAAAAAGACGGTGGCTCCAGAAGAGACGTCTCTGAAAAATCCAACCTTTTCCAAGCCGTCCCGGATCGGCACCAGATATTTTTCGCCTAATGCCTGCAAGCAAACGCGCGGAGTTGGACGTGACGAAGTATTCATGCGGGAAGCGCGGTCAGCGCCTTTTCAACGCGTTTCGATAGAGGCCCTCCACCTTGTCGAGCATTTGATCGATGGAGAAACATTGTTGCAGACGTTTGCGGCCAGCCTCGCCCATTTGCTGTCGAAGGCAGGAATCCTTGAGCAGAAGAGCCAGTTTTTCAGCCAGCGCTTCTGGATTGGCTGGAGGAACCAAAAAGCCTGTCTCACCATCTTCAACCTGATCGAGCGAGCCGCCGATAGCCGTCGCGATGACGGGCCGCCTCATCGCCATAGCCTCCAACACCACGCCACCAAACGGTTCCGGCTGCGCCGAGGGCAGCACGAAAATGTCCATCGCCGCATAAGCAGGCCGGACGTCGGCCAATTCTCCCGTTAAGACGACATCGTTCTGAAGATTCAAATCCCGGATCATCTGTTGGAACCGAGGCAAGTGATCTTCACTGCCCGGCGACGGAGAACCGATGATGAGATATTTTGCCAAGAAACCACGCTGCTTCAAGACGGCTGCTGCCTGCAAGAGATTTTCTTGCCCCTTGCGCACGAACTTGATCCGGCCAACACAACCGACCACAGGACCATGACCCAATTTGTGGTCCTGACGGAACCGAACGCCAGCGGCAGCATCATCGTCCGAAAACTCGTCTAGCGGCATTCCGTTGTGAATGACAACAACGTTGGCAGCCCCGTTGAACTGCGCTGCTATTGGATTGGAAACAGTGATCACTCTCTCGGAAAGACTGGTGATATAGCGGCGATACAGATTCCACAGCGACCGGAACTCAAGGAAGCTGTCTCGGACATGCCAGAGATGCGGAACGCCCGCCAACTTGGCCGCCAACGCAGGAGCCGGCATCACACCGGTGTTGGTGTGAACCAGAGAAATGCCCTTCCTTGAAATCAAACGATAAAGGCGGAACACGGAAATCGGAAACGCCAGAAAGAACGTGAAAAAACGAGGCGACCGAAAAACGGATCGATTAATCACAGCGAGCCAAGAATCGATGATGACCTCGATCCCGAGAGCAGTGATGCGTCCCGCGAGCGGCCCGTCTTCAGGCAAGACGACGTGTGGGACATATCCGAGCGCTCTGATGCGCGGCAGCAACCTCAAGAGAGACCGGCTCGCACCGTAGATATCGGCGCTATTATGAACGTAAAGAACGTGAGGAAGCTGAGACTCTTTCAAGGTATGGCAAGTCGATCGCAATTCATTTCAAGTTCGGCCACCGGTCTTTTGTGCATACCACATCTTAAACTCCCGACCAAGGCCTTCCAAAAATGGGGTGCGATACGGATTGGCCAAGTAACTCATCAGTCGTCCCACCGTGGCGCGCGACAGCACATCCCAGCGCGTAATGCCGTGAATTTCGTAGAGCCTCGCCCGCTGCATCTCGACCTTCGCCCAATACTTAACAGCACCCATATCGGCATGAGCGGTGTACTTATAGTGTATCCTCGGCAAGCAACCGATCTGTTCGCCAGCTTTTAGGATTCTGAGGTAAAATTCCCAATCAGGAGTCACCGAGAACTCCGGATCGAGCTTGCCATGCTTTAAGAGCCGCTTTCGCCAACCGAAGAAGGAGCCATGACAAACCGGACACATTTTATAGCGAGCGATGATCAACCGTTTGATGGTCTCCTTGGCCATGCGTCCGCGATAGGTAATCACTCCACGACCGAGGTCATTTCCCTTTTCATCCACGTACGACGCATCCGCAGCGACGCCGATGTACTCTGAATGGGTCAGTAAGAATTCGACCGACTGCTCTACGGCGTCCGGCAAATAGAAATCGTCACTCGCCTGAAAACCGACTATTTCTCCAGTAGCGAGATCCATCCCCTTGTTCACCGCATAGACTTCGCCATTGTCTGGTTCGGAAATGAATTTCAGCCTTGAATCAGAGGCCGCCAAGCGTTTCAGAATAGCGACGGATTCATCCTGTGAAGCACCATCCACCACGATGCACTCAACGTTCGCGTAGGTTTGAGTTAGGATGCTGCCAAGGCAACGTTCCAGAAATGGTCCGCGGTTATAGGTGGCTACAATGATTGAAACCAGGGGACGAGTTCGGTTATCCTGCGAAGTCTTAGACAAATGGGCCTCCATTAAACTCCGGCTGATGAAATCGATCGCGCCAAAGCCGCCGTCTCTTCCAGCATAAGCCAGTCAATCGTCTGCGCGAGGCCAGCCTCCAGCGGCTTCAGTTTCAATTCCGCCATCGTCCCTTTGAGTTTATCAACCACCAAGCACTTTGACCGCGCTCCGACATAACGCGACGCATCAAATTGGATCGATTCAAACGGATAGCCCACCTTGTCGCAAATCAGTTGCGCAAAATGGCGGATCGTAAATTCTTCTCCGGCCCCTATGTTGATCAAATCATTGTTCCGGACAGCCGCCAGCTCCAGCAGGATTCGGACGAAATCATCGACAAAAACCAATTCCCGGCTTTGGAGGCCATTACCCCAAAGCACCACCGGCTCGCCGCGCAATTTCCCTCGAATAATTTTGCGCATTAAATCGAAGATAAAATGCATCTGGCGCCCGTCGGTATGATAGCCCGGGCCATAAAGAGTGGATGGGACTAGGCAGAGATAATTCATTCCGAACTGTTTGTGCAGCGCCAAAAGCCCGACATAGAGCATGCGCTTCGTCTGAGCGTAAGTGTAGAGGCTCTCGATAGGCGTGCCGACCAGGTAATTTTCTTCGACGAGCTCCAGATCCGGAGCGTAGGCGCAGCTGGTCCCCATGCAGATCAACTTGGCTTGCGGCTGATACTTCTGCCACCAAGCCAGGACGTTGGTGTTGATCTGCTGGTTGATGACCCATTGTTCTCCGGGATGGTGAAGGCAAAAATCTCCCGCCTGGGTCCAAGCCGCCAAATGGTAGATCTGTTCGTACGACCGATCGTTGAACCGTTCCAGGGAACCTTGAATCGTAAGGTCGCAATTCCTGGAATTCAGTTGCACCGCGTCGTCTCCATGGGTTGCCAGCATTCGGCAAAGCGCTTTCCCTAAGAAGCCGCTGGCTCCTGTCACGAGTATCTTCATCCTCAAAGTTATTTAGGGTTCACTGGAAAATAAAACTCCACACCCTCGCTCACGAGCTTTTGGTTATTGGCCAGGATCTCATTCTTGAAGTTCCAAGCGAGAACGTAGTAAATATCCGGCACTTCGGTGAGTTCCTTTTCGATCACCACCGGGATATGCATTCCGGGCGAATACAACCCACGGCGCAGCTCGTTTTTCTCAACCAGGCATTCAATGTAATCCGTACCGACACCAAAGTAATTCAATAGAGTGTTCCCCTTCACCGGTGCGCCGAATCCGAAGACCTTCTTGCCCTGTTGCCGCGCCTTTTCGAGGAAGTCCACGTTCTCTTCCTTCATTCTCTTGATCCGCTCGCCAAATTCGGTGTACGTCCGCAGCTCGTTGCTGCGATCCTTTGACTCCGCTTCGCGCAGCTCCAGCAGCCGCTGGGAAGGTGGGCGTTTGCCTTTGTGGGTGACAAAGCCGATCATCGAGCCTCCATGAATTGGCGCCACATAAGCGTCGAACAAAGCCAGCCCATGGCGGTTCAAAAGGACCTCAATGGTCTGAAGGTTATAGTAAAGCAGGTGTTCGTGATAAATCTGGTCGAAGGCGAGGTTCTCAACGATTCGCTTCATGTATAGGAATTGCACCACAAAGACACCCTCCTCGTGAAGCGCTTCACGAATCCCGTCTGTCACCGAGTGCAGCTCCTCCAAGTGAAAGAAAACGCCCGACGCGTTGATGACATGAAACTTTCTGGCTAACCGGCCAACGACCTCCAGGTTGAAGAAGGTGTTCAACGTCTTAATGCCGGCGTCATTGCCGATCTTGGCGGTCGTCTTGGAAGATTCCACACCCAAGATGTCGTAACCCAAAGCCTTAAAGTGTTTGAGTTGGGTCCCATCATTGGAGCCTATATCCAGGACAGATTTCCCCTGCACCGCGGACATAAATCGAGAATCGACTTCTTCAGCAATTCTCTGGAAATGCTCGCTCAAGGATTTGGTGACCCCGCACAGATAGGTGTGATCTCCAAACATGATTTCCTTGGGAACCGTGTAATCCAATTGAGCGGTGCGGCATCGGTCGCAGTACAGGACCCGCAGCGGATAAAAGGGCTCACGGCCCACCTCTTCCTTTTTCAGAAAGTGGTTGCACCAGGGCTGTCGTCCGAGATCGATAGCGAGCTCCAAGTCTTGAGAATCACAGACGCGGCAAATCATAGAGGCAAGGCGACAGATTCCGAATCTGCATTGCGAAGTGATGAAACATTTTTAGACATACGTTCCGCTCAGGACCTTTTGCGGGACCGAGCCCAACCATAAATCGTGAAGACGACGCAGCCAATTCTCGTGGGGAATAGCGGGAGCGTTACTTGGATCTGAGCTGAGCACCAAATGAAAACTGCCCGGAGCATTATACTTTGGACCACGGATAAACTGAGTGTTGAAATAATCCACGTAGGACTCGATATGAACGAGGCCCAAACCGGCGAACCTGTTGACCCACCATTGCCTTGGCTGAACCGTTTGATGCAGCCTGACTCCGTTAATGACCTCTTCGTTGGGGCTGACACTCATGATCCAGAGTCCACCGGGCGCCAAGTGCTTCTTTACATTTGCTGCCACTTTCAAAATGTCTTGCTCATTGATGTGCTCCATCATTTCCCAGCACGTCACGACGTCAAAATAAAGGCGCTGGGTTCCCGCGCTGGATTCCGAAAGCATCTCGAAATCGCCAGTCACATCACATGTAAAAAGGTACTCGGGAATAGTTCGCCACTCGGCTCGTCGAAATTTCTTTGAGAAATCGCTGCCTTCAATTCCGACAGCCAGGCAACCGTCATCGAAACAGCTCTTCACAAAACCGCCGCCTGAACAACCCATATCCAGAATCTTGAGCTGCTCGTGAAATCGCGGATAGAGCTTGTAAAGCTTGTCATTAAACCGACGGTTCTGGCTGTTGTCCCGCTTGGTTCCCCACGGCAGCAGGTGATCCGGCGATGAGTAGGCGACTTCTCTTTCCGCCTTTAGCAGAACCTTGAAAGGCGAGACGTGGTCACTCTGAGTTAAACTCATAATTAATTGTTTTCTCGGGGAGCGCTGTTCACAAGACTTTTTCTCCAAATCATCAGCCTCATCTCGAATTACGAAAAAATAATCTGCGACCCTCCCGCGTTGACCTTGATCCGCAAGACCTGACGGTTCACGAAGATTTGCTCAAGTCGCGGATGGGATTCGGGCGCGGCGAAAAAGAGCATGAACCCACCGCCGCCGGCCCCCAGCAGCTTGCCGCCCCAGGCCCCGGCATCCACACCTTGCTGATAGATCTCATCGATTTCCGGACTGGACACTCCGCCGTCCAGGCTTCTTTTAATCATCCAGGCGCGGTGTAATAGCTCGCCGAATTCCCTTAGCGCGCGGTGGCCAGTGAGAATATCACACCCCTCGTAAGCCATGGCACGCATCGAGCGGAGCAAATTGGTATTCTCCTCGACCCGTTGAAGCTGCTTTGCCACGACGTCCGACGCCTTTCGCGTGATGCCGGTAAAGACCAGGAACAAGTGTTGTTCGAACTCGGCTAGCCTTTGCGGCGAAATCGGAACTCGGCTCACAGCGATGTCGCGCTCAGTTCTGAATTCCATTAAATTAAAACCCCCAAAAGCTGCGAGCACCTGATCCTGACAGCCCACGTTTTCTTTCAAAAGATGCCGTTCCACGTAGATCGCTTCGTACGCAAGTTCATGCGGCTTCAGAAACTCGCCTTTGAAACAATGGAGTGCATGGAGCAGGGACACTGTGAAAGCGGACGACGATCCCAACCCAGTGAATGCGGGCAGATCAGCGACGTTGTGCAGCTCGATATCTTTTTCAAGATTGCAGAGTTTCAAGCATTCTCGAAAAACGCTGTGCTCGATATCAGCCACATCTCTTGCCAATTCCACCTTTCGATACGATACCCGGATCGAGTAATCAAAGAGGTGGCTAAGAAAAGGGCTGGCTGTCACATAGGAATATTTATCGATCGCCGTCGCCAACACCGCCCCGCCCTCCTTCAAAAAATATTCAGGGTAATCCGTTCCGCCGCCAAAAAAACTGATGCGCACAGGTGCGCGAGAAATAATCATGGCGTCAATGGCGGGATGTTATTCCAGAGCTCCCGCGAGAAAAGAAGGGCCTGCCCTGGAAAGAGTGGAAAACAAGTGAATTGCTCGTGCCCGGCCAGGAATTCGCCGACTGCGCGATCCAGTCCATGGGCGCCACGTTGAAAATCATCAAGCACAATCAAACTGCGATCCGCGAGTTTGTCAGCCAGAAACGTGAGCGAATCTCTCGACGCTTCATAGACATCCACGTCCAAATGACAAAAAGCGACGCGTCCCAAGTCCAGCTTCTCGGCCGAGTTCGGGAAAAAACCTTTCACAACAGTCACCTTGCGGTTGAAAGGCTCGAAGAGCAAGCGGACGTGCTCTGCCGTGGTGTCTTTGAACCAATTGCGGTCAAATATATCGTCGAGACCCGGTGCCAAACTCCGAAAGCCTTCGAAGGTGTCGAACACGAACATTTCCCTGGCCGGACAGGCGTTGGAGATATGCAAGGCACCGCCGCCGCGGAACGTGCCCACTTCCAGCATTGTTCCAGGCCCTGTCAAACGAGCGAGGTTCCATAAGTTGGCCAAGCGAGCGACATCAAGCAGCGTGTGATGTTCGACCGCTTTAATTGACTCCTGAAATGCGGGCTCTTTGAGCACAGCCAAATCCTGTCCGATCACCGGGGGATAGAGAGGATATTCAGGTGAGATCGGATACAAGGCGTAACCCAGCTTCCGCGCGATCAGGCGCACCAAACTCGCCGGATGCAGTTTGTCCACCTGATAACCGCGATCCAGAAAATATCTTTTGGTATTATCTTTGATCGCTCTCAGCATATTCCCTGCAATTTAACCGAGCAACACTCCAACGATCCCTTCCAGAGATTAGGGCGCAGCGTTCAAACATAGAACCTCGAAAGGTTTTGCCGAATAAATCCTTCGGCTTTCGAGAACGTTTCCTCTGTTCCAATATCCAAAAAAGGCGCATCGATTTCCACCACACTCAAACGGACTCCCTGGCGCAACAGCAGTGGAAAGACATCGTGTTCGAAACTTAAGGGAGCGCCCGTCGGAAATCTCTCGATGACCGCATGCCGCAGCAAATATACCCCCGCACTGATCACTCCCGCTCCAGGCCGCTTCTCGGCAAAACCGATCAACGCGCCGTCACCGCTTCTCACTAAAGAGCCATACCGCGCAGTGTCAGGGACAGCAGATCCCAAAATTACTCCCTGCACTTCGGACTCGGAAAGGCAACGGATCATCGAGGCGAGTTCCGCAAAAACCAAAGAATCGCCATTCAACACCAACCATGCCGCGGGTGCTTGGCCATTGGCCTGAATGGCATTTAGGAATCCTCCGGCTGTCCCCAAAGGCACCGTTTCCGCGACACAACGGGTCGTGATTCCTTTGACCGGATCATTTTGGAAATAGTCAGCGACCATACCGGCCAGATAGCCCGTTGAAATGATGACGTTGTGAATCCCCTGCTTTGCCAGGTAACGAACCACCCACTCCAAAAAAGGTCTGCCAGCCACCTGCGCCATCGGCTTCGGCAAATTAGGCAAGAGATGCCGAATCCTGGTGCCAAAGCCGCCCGCCAGAATGACAGCGGTAACCTGATTTAGATTTGAACTCACCATCGGAAGTGTGGGGCCCTAAGGTCAGACATTCGAATAGAGACTGTTTCGAAGAATGGTGTAGCCTTTGATCAACTCGATGATTCCACGATCAAGGCCCCATTCGGGCTTGAACCCGGTTGCCGCCAAACGCGCGTTCGACACGATGTAATCGCGTTTGTCCGGGTCTTCACCAATAGGTGCCTCAAGAAAAGCGAAATGCGGCAAATGGTTTTTGATCACGGCGCACAGCTCAAGTTTGGACAAGTTGGCGTCGTCCAAACCGGCGTTGTAAGGCTTGCCTCTCATCGACTCGAAATTCTGAATCGCATGAACAAAGAGCCGTGCAATGTCGCGAATGTGGATGTAATTGCGCTTGAAATGTCCTTCGAAGATGACGACAGCCCGATCATAAACCGCGCGATAGACAAAATCATTCACGAGCAAATCGGTCCGCATGCGCGAAGACATCCCGAAGACCGTCGCCAGCCGAAAACTGAGGCTATTCTCGCGCCGCAACACTGCCACTTCAGCCTTCACTTTCGTGGTGCCATACAGCGAAAGAGGCCGCATCGGGGTTTCTTCGGTACAGTGTTTACCCTTCTCGCCAATGCCATAGCCGCTGTTGGTCACGGGCATGATGATCCACTGCTCCTTGCCGGCCAATCGGCACAGCATCTCGATCGCATCTAAGTTCGTGGTCTGAGCGGCAACCCGATCCAAGTTGCACATCGGAGCCCCGACGAGAGCAGCCAAAGGAATAATTAAATCGGCCTTGGCCACCAGACTCCTCATCAAGGTCTCATCCCGGCAATCGCCCCGGACAACGTGGAAAGTCGAGTAATGACAACAGTCGGTCAGAGTGCTTTGTCGAAACAAAAAATTCTCTAAAACCGTAACCTCATGGCCGTGGGCCAAAAGCGTTGGCGTCAGGACCGAACCAATATAGCCAGCACCGCCAGTAACTAATATTCGCATGTGATTTGAATCATACTATTGGAATTAGGCCGCGGGAAAGACAACTTTTACAGAACGCGCCAGGATGCAAAGCGCGCGTCAATTTCTCAAAGAATCCCATACGCTATTGGACAAAACTCCGCGTTGTTCGCAGGGCGATTTGCTCGCCAATGGCCAAGGAAGCCGTCGCCGCCGGACTTGGCGCATTCAGGACGTGGAGCGCGTTGCGTCGATCCACGAAGCAAAAGTCGTGCACCAAGTTGCCATCTGGCGACATCGCCTGAGCTCGAACTCCCGCGCCTCCTGGCTCCAGGTCTTTGATCTGGATCTCGGGAACCAGCTTTTGCAGCGACTGACAAAAGAGCCTTTTACTGAGCGAGCGACAAAGCTCCTGCCAACTCATTCGTTTGTGTTTGGCAAGAAAGTTCCAGAGCCCGCGATAAGAGAGCGCGTCCCACAAATCCAAAAGATTGATGTCGGTCTTACGGTAGCCTTCGCGCGCAAAAGCCAGCACCGCGTTTGGCCCCGCCTCGATACCGCCGCCGATCAGGCGGGTGAAATGCACGCCGAGAAAGGGAAATTGAGGATCAGGGACTGGATAAATGAGATTACGGACGAGGTGCTCGCGGTCGGGTCGGAGTTTGTAATACTCACCCCGGAATGGCACAATGCGGACGTCCCGCTTTTCGCCAGCCAACTCGCTGACCCGATCGCTGTGAAGACCGGCGCAGTTGATCACGAAGTCCGCCTCAAAATCCCCGGCGGAGGTCTCGACCAGCCAGCCGTTGCCCTGGCCCTTCAAAGACGTGACCCTGGCTCGAGTCACCACCGTCCCCCCTTGAACTCGGATCTTTTCAGTGAGGACGGCGCAAACTCGCGGGTAATCGACAATGCCTTCCTGAGGCACCTGGAGAGCCGCGATGCCACCGACGTGCGGTTCGATTTCAAGCATTTGCTGCCGACTCAAGAACTTCAGATCTTTCAAACCGTTCTGCTTGCCCCGCTCGTGCAAGTCGTGAAGACGGCTCAGCTCCGATTCATCCGTCGCGACAACAAGTTTTCCACAGACGTCATGAGGAATCTGGTTTTCCTGGCAAAAGGCGACCATTTCCTGGATTCCAGAGACAGCCAACATCGCCTTCGCAGAGCCCGGCTTATAGTAGAGTCCGGCGTGTAAAACCCCGCTGTTATTCCCGGTTTGATGCTGACCGACAGCAGCCTCTTTTTCCAGAACGACGATCCGAGCCGAAGGCGAATGGCTATGGAGCTTATAGGCCGTCGCCAAGCCCACAATGCCACCACCGACAATAATGATACGTTTCGCAACCACTGTTTCGACTCTGATTTAGATGGGGCGAATGGATACCGTGACACCCCGGCAAGGGTCAAGCTCGGAACAGAATCAGGGACACGGCGAGAGGGATCGAAAGCATGTGGGCGCGCTTCGAAGTAGAGTAGCTTTTTATCTCGCGGCGGAAGCGAACGAGCGATGCTTTAGATGAAGTCCACTCCTTCACCTCCGCAGCGACAACCCGTTAGGCGTTAGTCGTGAGCGGTTAAAGATTGCTGTGTCGCCAAAAGAAAAAGCCTTGACAATACTTTCCAAAAAGACTCAGTTCTAACCCGAACCTTTGATTCCTTTTAAATTCTCTCGCGGGTTACTTGGGTTATGCACGACGGAATAATGCAATGGCGGACCCGGTGTTCGTTTGGGCGGATGATGCCTGAAGGGTTGACCGATTTATCGGTCAATCGGGAACAAGGTCAATCGGGAACAAGGTCAAAGCGCAGTAATTCTTCCGTCGGCTCAAAATCCTGTTCAACTGGTTTCCACTCCTCTTGGAAATCGTTCGCAAGCGCTCCCAAAAACCCGACTTTCCATCGAACGCGAGACTTCTGGCTTTGCAAAACTGATCTGGCCGCAGAAAACTCGCTTTTCTGCCCAAAAAACGCTTACTTTCTGCCGAAATCTGAGTTTTCAGCTCCCGAAGATCCAGATTTCCACCGGAAGACCCTCTTTTTGCTACCAAATCGGGAGATTTCTTTCGACGACGCCTCTTTTTGCTCCAAAAACAGCGCGTTCCGGGGAAATGCCGAGCTTTTTGTCTCACAAAGCCGCCACCTCTAGCGAATTTACAACGCGTCCCTCCATGTATCTACCCTTTCTACAAGCACTTATCCCAATGGGCGATCAAGCTGCTGAGATGGCCGCCAAAAGGTCCAAGAGGCCCAGACCGGCACAGCCGGAACCGAACTCAACCACGGATTCCTC
>CAMAWP010000018.1 GCA_945861765.1 Akkermansia muciniphila
CTGGCTTCATGGCGGTCGGTTGCGCGGAGCAATCGGAGGCCGGTTTCCGGCCGACCAAACGCAGATCAAACGCATCGGCTTGGGCTTTTACATTGCGGGCGAATCTCTACGGTTCCGACACGGCACGATTGTTAGGATCTCGGAAACCAAAGCCGAATTTCCATCTCGACTCACGAAGAGTTCGGAGAGGCTGCTTTCCGCCTTTGCCTTTTCAATATTTGAGCCCTTTTTGCAGTCACCCAAGTATTTAATGGACAAACGGAAAGACATGTTTAGCTTGTGGCCGTTCCGCCTCGTAAGGCGGCTAATAGGCGACCCAATACAATGTAGGCGGCATTTGCACGCGGTCACTTAAAATTTACCAAAAACCATGAAGACAAAAGCAACGGGAATGTTTGAAATCAAGAAGTGGGATGAGAAGCCCTATGACCAGAGCGAGGGGTTGCCGAAGCTTACGCGTGCCAGCGTTACTCAAGTATTCTCGGGAGATATTGAGGGTCAGGGCGCAGTTGAGTATTTGATGATGTATCGCAGCGACAGTTCCGCCAGTTTTGTCGGATTGATGCGCGTGGTTGGCCGCTCCGGTGGCCGCTCGGGAAGTTTTGTGTTCCAGTGCATCGGCACTTTTGAGGGCGGCACTGCGAGGTGTTCTTGCTCAGTTGTGCCGGGTTCAGGCAGCGGTGAGTTGCGCGCATTACGGGGAGAAGGGGCATTCAATGCAGGTCATGGCGGCCAAGCTTCATACACCTTCGACTTTGAGTTCGAGTGAACCTGCCGCCTAACGAAGAACGGATAGCTTTGTCCGGAGCGAAGCGGAGCGCCGAAGCTATCCATGGTTGAACGAGCCCTTGGATTTCAGTAGAGCCTCCGCGCTTTGCTTTTAGAGCCCGGGAAGGCAGTTCTGAGAAACCGCGGAGAAGATTTTGCGAGGGAGCGAGAGTTGGAAGCAGGGTTGGAGAGCCATCGGAGTCCAAATCCAGGAGTTGCGGCGGATTCCGCAAGCAAATGAGCGCGGTGGTGGTTTCCAGGCGGCAGCGTCACAAGGAGTTCCCCGAGCGTGAAAAGTTTTTCCAGTTGCGCGCCCGCAAAGCCTCTGCGAGTTGTTCAATCCCGCCTTGGCTGTTCCAAGGCAAGCCCACCGCAAGGCAGGCCCAGGGGAGACGGCGTTGAGAGGAGCGAGCAAGCCAAGGCCGGTCTGTAACGGACCGGATATGCCCACGTCGATCTGGTCTTTCATTGTCAGAAATTCAATGGAAGCGCATACACTGAGAAGAGCAAATGATGATCGACGCCAGTCGATTAGTGCGTCTCAGGCCCGGCATGAGGATCGCCGTGGTCATCGGCCCTTGGAAAGTATGGCAAAGGTCGCTCCACTTGGAGTTGACCGGGACATGCCAGACCGGATATGTCCTTTGAAAGGCTTGAGCCGTATGAAGGGAAACTTTCACGTACAGTTCTGAGGGGGGGCTTGAGCGGGTGACCGCTCGGGCCTACCCGGTGCGTCGCTACGCGCACTCCTCAATCCGCACCAAACCCAATATGACCAAATCAAAAAACCTCACCCAAGAACCCGCCCGGAGTCCCCGCGTCCGCATTGGCGGTTACGTCCTGCTCGCCCGCATGGCCGACAAGGGCCGAGCCGTAATCAACGGCACGGCCGGCGAATATCATTTCGACTGCCCGGTCGATAACATGCTCTTTGGCTTCAAGGGCGTGAAAGGCGCGGAGGTAAAACCCTTGCTCGCGTCCGGTGCGAGTGACGACGAAATCGCCGCCTGGCTGGACACGCACGGCACACCCAAGACGCCAGCAGAAATCACAGCCTGGGGGGATTCAATCGTGGCCACCAGCCTCTACAACGACCCGGAGAAAAGAGATTGGTTTATCGCAGAATGCGAGCGTCTCGGAATGAAACCCGCAACCTCTACCTTCTGCGACTATCTGGATGCGAATGACCGCGCCAGCTTCCCGTCTGCTCGTGTCCGGAGTGTGCTGGTTATCGGCTTAGATCCCGCACTCATTGATTTCTCGTCACCCGACTTCGCCGCCTTTCCTGGCATGACCGCCGCAAAGGTGTTGGCGGGACTTACCGCCGCCGAAGAAGGAATAAAGGCTCTTGGCTATGACGCGCATCATTGTCTCACCGACTTTGGTCAGACTGCGGAGGCGGTCGTCACCGCCCAACTTCAACAGCGGCAGTTCGACTGCATTCTGATTGGTGCGGGTGTCCGGGCCGTCCCAAGCAACTTTATTCTGTTCGAGAAGCTGATTAACGTGGTGCATGAGCACGCTCCACGTTCCAAAATCTGCTTCAACACAAAGCCCTCGGATACGCTGGAGGCACTGCAACGCTGGATATGAGGGTTTTCGCACCTCTATTTGCAATGACCGCAACGCCTAACAAAAGAAGGAATGTAGATAACTCGGAGTGAAGGGGCAGTGGCGTTGGATTGGTCTGGGGGCACGATTCCGCTTCACTCCGGGTTATTTGCATTCCCTGGTTGAACGAAGCTGCTGCAAACTCGCCCGCCGGCTCCCCTCCTTCAACTTGAAGTCCGTTGCGGAAAGTTTTTGCTCCGTCCCCGGCTCATGTCCAAATAGCCAGCCCGAGAGCCGGGGTTTATCTTCCAACTCGCGCTCCTCCCCCAGTCCTCAGGGCCTGGAGAGCAGAGTGCGCCCCCCGCGCGTTGCACAGGCCTGACAAGGACCACGGCAGACAAAGTCCGCCAGTGCATGAGTCGGCCCGTGTGATCGGAAAACTCGACTGGTCCCAACACTGCCTTCATGGCGGTCGGTTGCGCGGAGCAATCGCAGGCCGGTGTCCGGCCGACCAAACGCAGATCAAACGCAGATCAAACGCATCGGTTTGCGGCAACAAGGACAGGGCGGCGGCGGGCGTGAGGGTCACGCCGCTGATTCATCTCGGGGCAGCGGATTCGAGGCGTCGGCGGCAACTGTGCTCACTCACTCAAAATCTTGTCGAAGAGCTTCAGATATTTTTGCGCGGTCTTTTCCCAAGAAAAATCCGCTGACATGCCGTTGGTTCGCAGATGAAGTAAAAGATCTGAGTGCTCGAACAAAATCAAACCTTTGCGAATGGCTTTGACCAGGGCGCTGGAGGAGTATTCCGCGAATTTGATACCAGTCGCTCGCTCAACGTCCTCAGCTAAATCGATGATCGAATCATCCAGGCCGCCTGTGGCTCGCACGATAGGGATAGTCCCATAGCGCAGACTATAAAGTTGGTTGAGACCGCACGGTTCGAACTTGGAGGGCATCAAATAAAAGTCACATCCGGCTTCAATCCGATGCGACAATCCATGATCATATCCAATCTTCACCGCCACTTTCGTCGGATATCGCGCGCTCAGTTTTTTATAAGCCTTTTCATACTGACTTTCTCCGCTTCCGAGCAAAACGAATTGCATCTCCGCCGCGAGCATCTCCTCCAAAGCGCTCAACTGGATATCGACGCCTTTTTGCTCAACCAAACGCGTTACGGTACCGAAGAGCGGCAGATGCGAGGCTTCGGGCAAGCCGAGCTCTCGTTGAAGATCGAGTTTTGACGTGGCTTTGCCTTCCAGCGAATCCGCAGCAAAGGAGTGTTTCAAGAACGGATTATCCGTCGTGTTCCATTCGTCGTAATCGACTCCGTTGAGAATGCCTGCCAAAACGCCTTGCCGTAAGCGTAAAACGCCATCTAAGCCATTCCCTAGAGCTTCCGTAGTTATTTCGCGCGCATAGCGAGGGCTGACAGTTGTGATCCTGTCCGCATAAACGATTCCCGCTTTGAGACAGTTCAGTCCACCGTAAAACTCGACGCCATTGGGTTCGAAATAATCCAACGGCAGATTGGCCCACTCGTAAGCATCAGCGCCGAAATGCCCTTGATACGCCTGATTGTGAATGGTGAGGCAAGTTTTAGGTGCATCCACCCAACCTTCCTCCAATCTTTGATGCCGAATGAACAGTGGAACCAATCCGACTTGCCAGTCATGCACATGAACGAGCTCGGGTTTCCAGGGGAGATTTCGGGCCAGATGGGCGACGCATTTTGAAAGAAACAGGAACCGCTCGGCGTTGTCGGGGTAATCAACTCCTTGGTGCTGATACAACGTCGCTCGCCGGTAAAAGTCGGGTTGATCAATGAAATAGATGACCAGTCGATCCGCCACTTCAAGAGTCCAGACGTCGGCTTGAACATGTCGAGAACCAAGCGGCAGCGTAATGCGAATATCACCGGGTCGAAGATGCGGAAAACGTTCACGAATTCCGGAGTAAAGAGGAGTCACCACACCAACCTGTTGTCCCGCTTGCGCCAGATATTTTGCCAAAGCTCCCACCATATCCGCCAAGCCTCCGGTCTTGGAGTATGGGTGAACTTCACTGCTGGCGAGCAGTATTCTCATTCGCAGATGGAGTTACTCAACGGCAATTCGATCAGATTTTAGGTAGGGTCGCAAAATCTCAGGTATGGCGATGCTTCCATCAGTCTGTTGATAGGTTTCGATCAAGGCAACGAAAAGCCTGGCTAACGCGGTGCCGCTGCCGTTCAAAATATGTGGAAATCGATTCTCTCCGTTTTCCGCCTTATATCGAAGATTCATCCGGCGAGCCTGAAAATCCTCACAATTCGAGCAGCTCGATACTTCCAGATACTGCCCCTGCCCGGGTGCCCAGACTTCGATGTCGTAGGTCTTGGCGCTGGTAAAGCCCATGTCGGCGGTGCAGAGCTGGATGACTCGGTAGTGCAATCCGAGTTTCTGCAAAACAGCTTCGGCGTTGGCCACCAGCGTTTCCAACTCTTCGTAACCGAACTCAGGTTTGACGATTTTGATCAATTCAACTTTGTCAAATTGATGCACGCGAATCATGCCGCGCGTGCCGACTCCCGCCGCGCCCGCCTCGGCCCGAAAGCAAGGACTGTAAGCGCAGTATTTGGTGGGAAGCTGGTTCTCTTTGAGAATCTCCTCCCGGTGAATATTCGCGACCGGTGTCTCAGCCGTTGGGACCAGATAGAGCTTGCCCAAGGTCGAGGCGTCTTCCCCTTCTTGCACAGCATACGCCTGGTCGATGGACTTTGGGAACTGCCCGGTTCCGACCATGCATTCGCTTTTTACAACGAAGGGCGGGGACACTTCAACGTAACCATGCTCGCTCGTATGAAGATCAAGCAGGAACTGGATCAGCGCACGCTCCAATCTCGCTCCCCAATGAGTGTAAAGCAAAAAACCGCTACCTGACAGCTTCGCTCCTCGGGAAAAGTCAATGAGCCCGAGTTTCTCGCATAATTCGATATGTGACTTTGGCGTGAACGAGAACTGAGGCTGGTTTCCCCAATGACGAACGATAGGATTGTCGGCTGCGCTGAGTCCTACGGCCACGCTCGAATGCGGAATATTCGGCAGCCGCAGGAGAACGCTTTCACGGGCTCGCTCGACCTCTTGAACCTCATGGTCCAGTTGAGTAATCCTATCGCCGATCTGCCGGGTTTCACTCTTCTTGGCCTCGGCTTCGGTAGGCTTCTTCTGAGCCATGAGAGCGCCAATTTCCTTAGAAATCCGATTTCGCTGAGCTTTCAGGTTCTCAACTTCGCTCAACAGACCCCGCCGCTTTTCGTCGAGAGAAAGAACTTCGTCGATTTTGGCTTCATCCCCTGCCCCGCGTGTGGCAAGCCGTTGTCGCACAAAATCCGGTTTCTCCCGAATCACTTTGATATCCAACATCGCGGCATTATAGGAAGGTGCCTTTTCGGAGCAAGGAGGAACGAAGATCCCCGCTGCTTTCAATGGAATAGGCCCACAGCGGATGAAGACCCTTTTTGATTCCGCCGGGCTGACTAGAGTTTGGGCCTATTGGCTGTCTTCGTCTCCCGGAGGGAGATTCGAGAATAGCCCGGCAGTTGACTGCCGGGTTCGCATGAGCGATTGCATAAGTCCCGCAGGGACGGCCGAATCCCCCATGTCCTACATCAGCGCCTATTCTCGCTGTCTATTCAGGACAAAGGATCGCCCGAGAAGAGTTCAATCGTCCCTCCGGGACTCTGGGTATTTCCTACCTAATCCCACCCTTGAAAGGGTGGGCTATTCTCGAATCTCCTCTCCGGGAGATGTGAGACGCAAACCTCATCGGCTACAACAGCACACGGCCGGAAAATGTCCAAACTCCAGCACCCTTCCGGAGTGAGTTTTCCAGCCCGGACACGGAAATGGTGCCACTGAAAACAGCGGAGAACCAGGAACGAAGCTGAGCGTCCTTGAGTGAGAGTTGATTCGACTCGTGCCTACGGAGATACGGGAGTCGGCCTGGGAAAAGTGGCAGTTGAAGAACCCAGCACCGCCAGCGCCGAGCTTTTCACGCACCGCAGGTTAGAAAAAGGACAGAACGAGACGAGCGAGAAAAACGACCATCGCGATTGAGGCGATCCAAATGAGGATCAATCCAAAGACCAACGCCACCGCCAGTGCCAGCGCGGAGCGTTCCTTGTGGCTGGGGTGATATGACGCTTCCACAAGGTTCAGGTTCCGCAGATTGGATTTCCAAATGGCATCAAACACATCCCCAGCGACAGGGATAGTGCCGACAACCGTTTCGACCCCTAAGTTGATCAACATCCGCAGAATCACCCGTTTCGGAAGGCCAAGCTGATACGCCTCCAATACCATGTAACAAGACAATGCTGCTGTTATCAAATCTCCTACTCCAGGAATCAGCCCAATGATCGGATCCCATCCGATGCGGTATCCGCCCGGGAGGGATATTGATTGGTCGAGCAGTTGACTCAGAAAGCGAATCCGTCGCAATCGAAGAGGCTCCGGATAAGAAAAACGCGAAGGCCGCTGATCGGATTCACTCTCGAACATCTTGTAGGGAATTTCAGCCATGGCAGACGATATTAGGTCTTACCCGGAAAGCGCGCAGCATCGATAATTGACCAAATGTGGATGATCCATCCCAACCAGAGGAACCAGAGCACGGCGGCGAGAATAAATTGAAACGCTGCCATGATCACTCTGCCTTGTAGCAGTTGACCAAGCCCCGGGATAAAGAAGCTCGCGAGGGCGGCAATGACATTTCCGGCGGATCCTTGTTCTGGCATTTGGGTTCCTTTCTTGTCGGTTACAATGGACGTTTTGAACGCGTCTGAGAGCGGATTTTATTCACCTCTTCCGCCACGACATCGCTGCGGACACAGTATCACTGAAACCCAAAATGTCACCGCGATAAATCAAAGGTGCCAGTTCAGGGATGAAAGTTTCGTGCGGTGTCTGGAACCTCAGTATTCGTTCCAGTCGGCTGAAGGTGCGCGCGTGTCAGCTCGACGAGAAATTGCGGATCAACTCAGCCAGCCATCAAGATGCTCTTGCACAAAGGCGTCATCATGCAGGTGTGGATACGAACGATGAACCCGGTCAATTTCTTGGGATTGCCCGACGGAGAGTGTCTCGATCGGGTTTAGGCAAAAGATGTTTTCCATCAAACCTTGTCGGCGCAACACCTCGTGGATCCCGGGAATACAGCCAGCATAGCCGTTGGCCGCATCAAAGAACGCGGCGTTGCAATCCGTGACTTGACCAGCGAGTGTCAGTAGTTCGGCGGCGACTGTCTTGCTGCCGAGAACCCGTTTGCAAGACTCCAACAATTCGACCGCTTTTCGAGTCCAGCAAGCCCAATGCCCCAATAGTCCTCCGGAGATCCGCATGGGAACGAGCTTGTCATCGACAGGGATAGAATACTCAGTCACTAAATCGACAACGATAGTGTCATCGTTCCCAGTGTAGAGCGCAATGTCCCCTGCCCTGCCCACTTCGGCAACGGCCCGGATCACGTCGAGCGTTTGGTAACGATTGAAAGGAGCGATCTTGATCCCCACAATGTTTGGGATCTGGGCAAACCGCCGCCAGAATTTGACAGATAACAGGCGTCCTCCGACCGCAGGTTGCAAATAGAAACCGATGATCGGAATCTCTAGCGCCAGTGCTTGGCAATGTTCAATAAGGACCACGTCATTCGCGTCGCGCAAAGCGGCCAGGGAAAGCAGTCCCGCGTGGTAGCCGCGTTCGCGCGCGAAGCAGGCTTCGGCAATGGCCTGTTTAGTCTCCCCACAAATGCCTGCGATTCGGAGGGTTCTTCGCCCTGATACCTCGTCACATTGCAGCATTGTCTCGGCCGCCAGTTCCAGGACCGGCCTGAACAACGCATACTCAGGGCGGCGAATCTCGAATTGGGTTGTGTGGACACCAATCGCAATGCCTCCAGCGCCAGCCGCGTGGTAATAACGGCTCAGAGCACGCTGCCGGCGTTCGTCCAATCGGCGGTTGGCCGTCAGCACCAGAGGATGCGCCGGGATAACCAAGCCGCCCCGCAAAGTGTCGCGAACCGAGAACGATGGAGTTGGACCATCGGTCAGAAGGCTTGGACTGTCCAACTGTGGAATTGAAGTCAGTTCTCGCGCCATAAATCTCTTGCGTACCAAGTCGCAATTAACCCGATAAACGGCGGAAACTCAAAAAGAAAACGCTTTTTCCCTCTTGACGGCAAACCGGTATCTGCGAACCATCCTCCGTTCCCGATCAGGAAAACCAGGCGAGGAAATCTTCCTTGCCTTCAAGAAAGGCTAATATCATGTATTCCGTAGTTCGTTCCGCCGGTGTGGGTCTCCTCACGCTTGCTTTATGTAACATCTCCGTCCAGGCCGCGAGCTTGGCGGCAAGTCTTAAAGACAAAGGACCGCAATTAAAATCAGCCGGGCCGCTGACCTTCGGCCCTGAAGGCATCCTCTTCGTCGGAGATACGGCGGACGCTGCCATCTATGCGCTCGCAACCGATGACCAAACTCCTGCCCCGGCCAATGCGACGCTCAAGGTCGAACGGATCAACGAAAAAATCGCCGCTGCCCTCGGCACAACACCGCAGCAGATTATGATCAACGATCTCGCTGTTAACCCGATTTCGCACAAGGCTTATCTGGCGGTCACACGAGGCCAGGGCCCTGATGCGAAGCCTGTCTTGGTGCGTGTTGGCTCGGGAGATAAGCTCGATATCTGGCCCCTCGAGAACGTCCGGTTTTCCAGAGCAGCGTTGCCCGATGCCCCCGCCGCGACCGCGGCTCCGACTGCTGGAGGCCGTCAGCAGAACCCGCGCAAGGACTCGATCACAGATTTAGCGTACGTGGACGACCGACTTCTCGTCGCGGGGTTGTCGAACGAAGAATTCTCCTCATCGCTTCGCTCGATTCCGTTTCCCTTTCAGACGGTAAGCAAGGGAACCAGCGCGGAGATTTATCACGGTGCCCACGGGCGGTTTGAAACCCGATCTCCGATCCGGACATTTGTGCCTTTCGATATCGCCGGCGACAAACACCTCCTGGCGGCCTACACCTGCACACCGTTGGTCAGTTTCCCGATCTCCGCCTTGAAGCCCGGCACTCATCTCAAAGGAAACACCATCGCTGAACTGGGAAATCGCAACCAACCGCTCGATATGATTACCTATCGCAAAGACGGGAAGGATTTTATCTTGCTCGCCAATAACAGCCGCGGCGTGATGAAGATTACTACCGAGAATATTGATAAGTCAGATCCCATCGTCACCCCTGTTCCGGACAAGAAGGGCCTTACCTATGACACCATTGCGGAATGGAAGGGAGTCGAGCAATTGGATCAACTGGACAAAGATCATGCCCTCGTGATCCGCAGCAAAGGGAACGGCGCACTAGACCTTGAGGCGCTCGTGTTGCCGTGAGTTGGAAGGTGTGGTCTGTCGGTTCTCCGGTCACGGTTGCCGCAGCCTTGATTTGCGGCTGTGGCACCATCCGACCGGCCAAGCAAGACCTCTTGCGTCGTGCGGCGGTCACTCACGAGACGCCCTCGCCAAACGTCGGCGCCCTCGTCATCCGCTTGGTACAGAGTGCCGCTCATAACGGCAAGTTTGTATTCAAAGCCACTGGCATTGAACCTGGGATTCTCGCCGGGTTGCAGAAAATCACGCCCACGCGTGAGAAATGGAGTGAGGCTTTTGCCATTTACGTTGATGACAAAAGCGTCTTCCAGCAGGACGAGGTTCCGGCTGTCATCGGAGCCTATCGAGTCAGCCGAGACAGCCTCATCTTCGAACCCGAATTTCCCCTCGAACCCGGGCTGCGTTATCGCGCGGTATGTCTCCCATCACGGCTGGCTGCTCTTGCGGATGAACCTCGGACAGCGGCGCCTTTATCATCTCAAGGCACATCAACCGTGGAAACCAAGTTTCAAATCCCGGCTCGCTCCACCGTCCCCACGGCAGTCGTCGAGCATGTTTATCCGAAGACATCGCTATTGCCCGAAAATCAGTTGAAGTTTTACATACATTTCTCGGCACCGATGAGCCGGGGGCACTCTTACGAAAATGTACATCTCGTCGATGCTTCAGGTCGCGAGATCGACTTTCCTTTTCTGCAGCTTGGCGAGGAACTGTGGAATCCGGACGGGACAAGGTTCACGCTTTTTTTCGATCCCGGCCGCGTCAAGCGCGGGTTGCAACCGAGGGAGGAAATTGGTCCGGTGCTCGAGCAAGGAAAAGCCTACACCCTCATCATCGATCAGCGCTGGAGGGATGCTACTGGAAATCCGCTGCGACGCACTTACCGTAAAGAGTTTCGCGCCGGTCCACCTGATTACGACCCACCTCGCGCCAACTCCTGGAGTGTTCAGACTCCATTTGCGGGCACTCAAGGCTCTCTGATCGTGGATTTTCCGGAACCACTAGATCATGCGTTGCTGCAACGGTTGCTAACAGTCAAGGATCCTCAGGGCCAGCAAATCAATGGCCGCCTGGAAATCCGAGCGGACGACAAACGCTGGGTTTTCACGCCTCTTAAGCAATGGAAACTGGGAACCCATCAACTGGTCGCTCAAACCGTGCTCGAAGATCTAGCCGGAAACAGCCTCGCACGTCCTTTCGAGGTGGACATTTTCGAGAAGGTTGACCGACAGTTGGAAATTCACACTGTCTCTTTGCCGTTTGAAGTGCGACCCAAGAAACCCGGCAAGCGTTAGTTTTGAAGGCTTCAGCCATCGCACAGGCAGTCTTCCCGCTCGTTTGCCTTACCTTACTGTGGAGAGTTAATTGAACTTGATTCACGCTGATTTTACCCAACTCGGCGAGACGTCCTTCTCTCCTTCCAAACGCAAAAAGAACGTACCCGCGATTCCGTCGTTGAAATGATCAGTGCTCAAAAGGCTTGGTTGCCAGCAAGGCCAACGCAGCCCAACCCGTCGTGGACAGGCGTTCTGCGTAACTCTCGCCTCCGGGAGGACGAGTCGTCTCGGTCCAACTTCCATCGGCCTGCTGCTGTCCGAGTAGGAAGTTGCGTCCTCGCCGGGTTTGCTCTGCAACTTGAGCGTTTTGCGGACCATGGGACAGCGCGAGTAGAACCACCGCTGAGTCGAACGGCTCCGGAGGTGAACTCAGGTACGGTCCCCAGCCTCCGCCATCGGATTGACCTTGCTGAATCAACTGAAAACATTGCTGCCGCTGCGAATGAGCTTGGGGGTCCTGGCTAGTATTCAGAGCTAGCAAAATAGCCGCAGCCTCCAAGACATTCTGGACCGGCGCTCGGCGTACCCATCGCTCAGCCTCCTGGATTCGTTCGTGGAAACGATCCGATCTTGCTGCTCGAAGTGTCTGGAGCGCCATGGAAGTGATCAGATAAGTTCCGTAGGTGGCCGGAGCGCCGATGCTTTCGCTGACGTCTAGTCGCCACGCACCATCTTGATCTTGGCATTCCGCGACAAGCTCCGCCGCGTGAACCAAAGCCCCAGGGTTTCGAACATGACCTGCCTCGATCGCTGTGACAAGAGCGGCTGCAAATTGAATCCGAGCAAGCCGTTTATCACTCAAGCTGGGATTACCCCGGTTGTTGGCCCACTGGCCGGGTTTCGCCAACCATGCGGATGTTTCCACCAGAGCATGCTTCGGCACCGGATAGGAACGCTGAGAAGCTGTATAGAGCGCCCGCGCTGCATCACCGTTGTTATGGCAGGAAAAGCAGTTGTTTGCTTTCGACCAAAGCGGGACTTCGCGCGTCAGAAAAGCCAACGCCCTTCCTTCAGGAGTCGAACTTGCAAGACCGCTCGAGGAGATTTGACTGCGATCCGTCATGCACCCCGACAGAGCAAGGGCTAGCATAAAAATGTACGCCACAGCCAAACTTCTAAGGGCACCATTTCTGAATTTCGTCAGCCAACTCATAAATCAACCGATGATCTGAAAGTAGCCGACTTCCCGTCCCTGACGCGAATTGAATTTCATCCACCTGAAGCAGTCAACCCGGCGACCTCGACCACAGTTCCGAATGTCCCATTAGGCACAATCGTGTTGTGAACACCGCGCCTCCTCGCGTTTTGAGAGAGACAATCATTTCGGTTTACAAGTCAGAGTTCTCAATCAACATTGGCCGCCATGTTGATTTCACACCCAAGAGGCCACTACCAATTCTATCCGGGGATCGATCCTTACTCCTGCGGAGTGGTTGCGGACCCAGGCTTTGAGATCGTTCATGTAACTCTCCGCAAGCTCTTGCCTTGGCGCGAGGGTTTTGAGCGGGTGCGGCGCTATCTCGATCTGGCCGGGCTCGACGAATTCGCACTCTGTGCGATGGAGCTTCGCTCACCTGCGCCGTTCACGATGAGAGGGTTCATTGAGTTCAACCGAGACTACTGCGGCGTGCTGCAAGACTGGGGCCTGTACGTGGATGGACTAAATCCAATTGCCCGTACCAACGTGGCTCCTGTCATCGACCCGCCCATGACTCCATCTCTCCTCGCGTTTTCCTACACGAGAGCCGCAGCCACTCTGGCCTGGCAAAGTTTCGTCGTCGCTGGGGCCGGTGAACTGCGGGATGGCACTCTCGAGCCCGAGCGGATTATCCGATCAGGAGAGACAACGTCGGAGGCTATGATGGAGAAAGCTGCTTATGTGATGCAAGTGATGAAGCAGCGGCTCAAAAGCCTCAATGGATACTGGAACCTTGTCACGGCGGTGAATGTTTACACGGCTCATCCAATCAAGAGCCTTTTCGAAACCACCTTCGTGCCTCAAATGGAAGGAATATCGAACCGAGCCGTGCTTTGGCTCTCAGCGCGTCCACCAATTCTGGACATTGAGTTTGAGATGGATCTTCGCGGCGTCCGCTCCGAGGAGTTCGATTGACGCTCAGGTTTAAGCTGCTCTGGTGAAATTCGGCGGACGTCAGAAGCAGGTTTGCCCAATACTATAATGCGGCAACAGGCTTATCTATCAAACAAACGGCTCGAAATTTAGAAAGAACCTTTGGGCTACTTGGCATGTTTCACGAAGATTGGCTCCCGGATACCGCCCAGCTCGACAAAGTTCTTTATTTTTTCAAGGGCAAAGCTGGTAATCTTATTCTCGGCGCTCATGATCAATACGCCATCTGTGCTCACTATATCAGAGGCCAGCACCTGCCCGACCCGGAGTTCCGCGGCAGCAATGCCTCCTTTCAGAGTGGGCGATGCCTTCACGAAACACGCGGCGACGGCTTCGACAATGACAGGATCGTAGAGATTCGGCCATCTCTGGAGCGTTTCGATAGCCCTGAAAGTGGGCATCTCTTTGGCTTCGAGTGCCACTAGCTCGCCGAGGACTCTAAGAATTCTTGAACCGAACGGGATTTCAGAGCGAGAAGTCGAATCCACGGGAATGCCCGAGCCATCATAGTTCTTGTTCTGGTAACGTATGATTTGGGCGACGTTTACCAACCGCGGTATTTGCTTGAGCAACTCCGAGCCAACCTGCGGGACGCGGTCCAAGATATCACGTTCCTGACCGGTAAGATTTTCAATCGGCTCCGTTAGTGATTTCTTGAGCAACGCTCGCGGTACAGCCACCTGCCCGATGGTCGCCAACATCGTCGCGATGTCGAGTTCCCAGATGTCGCCCAACTGGAGATGCGCCGAGAGTTTATGCATGTAGTCGCGAAGCTTCTGTCCCTTCCCGAATGCTTCCGGGTCCAGCAGAACCATAATGTCGGTGAGAACCTTGATGCTCCCGTTCAGGGTGGACTCGATCAACTCCTTTTCCGCGGTGACTAGCTCGTATTGTCTGATCCCGGCTTGGACAGCCGAAATCAAGAGTTCAGGCGCGCACGGCTTGGTTAAAAACTGGAAGACGTGGCCCTTATTGACGGCCTGGATTGCAGTGCGGCCTCCGGAATGAGAAGTGACCATGATACGCACGGTTTGCGGCGCTTTTTCGCTGATCAAACTGAGCAACTGAACACCGTTCATCCCTGGCATATCCATCCCGGCAATGACCAGTGCGTAGGAGCCCCTCTGATCCATTAAAACCAACGCTTCTTCACCTTGGAGAGCGGTGTCGATGGAGAATAAACTCCCCAGAATCGACTCGTACATCTTCAGAACTTTTGGATCGTGGTCAACGCAAAGGATTCGTTTGCTCATAAGCTGTGAGTGTGTCTAGATTACGCAGTTCCCCGCAAGAGTCGCCCAACCTCAAAGGCTTCGCATTAGGTCCACCGCAGGGGCCTAAAACCTCCACAGAGTTCGCTGTCGTTCTGTGGAATACAATGAGCGGAGAAGTGCGATTGATCGATAAACCAACCAAGCAGAAGTTATCCTACGGAATTAGAGCGTCCTCAACCTAATGCTTCTAAAGGCCACGGGATCGTTGTGTCCGGCGAACCCAAAGTGCCCCTTGGTGCGGTCCTTACCGGGATGCGGTGAGTTGGCCATGAATTCCTTCACGTTCGCAAGATCGGTATCGAGGATTATGAAACCGTTCAACTCCACCTTAATCTTCGATCCTTTGACCGTGACTTCCTCGAAATTCCATTCGCCGATCGAGCGTTGGAAACCACGAGCCGCCGACACCATCCCGTAAGCCGATCCGTGCGTCTGGCGCGGGTCGATCTTCTCTCCGGTGGCCTTCTCATAATTGTCGTCCAGCACCTGCAACTCACACATGCCGCCATAAGCCGCATCACCACCCGTGCCGGGAAATCGGATCGCCAGACCATTATTGCCGCCTGGCGGGAGTTTGAATTCGAGCCTGGCCATGAAGTCGGAGTATTCGTCCTTCGTGAAAATTGTTCCGCCCTTGCGAGGCTTGCAAACGATTGCGCCTTCCTTCACTTCGTAATTGGCAATCGGTCCATCCCACCCGGCGAAATCGCTTCCATTGAATACAGACTTGAACCCCTCATCACCTTTCGATGCGAGAATTTTGTTGGCCTCCTCGGCACCGATCTCGCGCAAGGAAATGTTGCGCCATCGAATTTCGGCACCGTGCGTTTGGAGTTGGATCGGGCCTTTCAAGGGAATGGGTGCCTTACGGTCATAATAGTTTTCCAAGATTGCGTGGTTCACCACGAGCTTCTCGTTAAGCCAAATACTCACGCGCGAACCGACCATGACGATGCGGAACTTGTTCCATTCGCCGAACGGTCTGTCGGCCAGCACGAGCGGGTCTTTGCCTGGCGCGCCGGGACTGTTGTTCCACAAACCGCCGCTCCCTTTGTCCGCGCCATTCTTAAACTCTTTTGGGTTGGTGTGATCCCAAATCTGGACCTGCGGGACGCCGCGCAAATAAATGCCGGAGTCTGCGAGTGGCACGGTCTTGTATTCGACCAACAACTCGAAATCGCCGTAGTCCTTCTGAGTCGTGGCGTACTTGCCGTGGCCGTCGTTGACCAGTTCATCACCTTCGACGTGCCAGTGCGATTTCATATCGGCGGTCCACTTGGCGTCCTGCTCGGCGCGTTTATCGTCCGGCAGCGCCAGGTATTTGCGATGATCAAACGTATCACCGCCTCGCCAGCCAGCGAGATCTTTGCCGTTGAACAACGGGGTGAAACCGGACGGCGGTGTGGCAGCGCCCACCAACGTGACAAAGCCGATGAAGGCGATAGCGGCCAGATGTGATTTGGAGCGGGAAAAGTTTTGCATAATTAATTTCAAGTGATGACACATCTCAATACCACCATGCTCATCACTCGGCAAACAACTTTTCAGCGAAGTCATGGTCAGGACTTGCCCACTATCCGAGAAGAACTGCAATATTCCGCAGAGCCGCCGCAAGCAGCACTAAAGATCCACTCGCGCTCCTGAGTAGTCTGCGAGATCTTCGGGTTAGTTTTTCCCGCTGAGCGCCTTCGGCCCAAAACAATAAATGCTGCCTTGATGATTTCCGACATAGACGCAGCCGTTAGCAATGATGGGGGAGCAGACCCCATCGCCGCCGATCTCATAGGACCAGAGAACTTCATCCGGGGAAATGACGCCATCGCCATTCGGATCGATCTCTGGCAGCGCGAGAATGTTCCCTTCGACGTTGAGAAACACCTTCCCGTCGGCGAGGGCGGGTGAGCTGAGAATGCCGCGGGGCTGAGTATATCGTTTCCTCGCGTCGCTGCGATAAGTCCAAACGCGATCTCCCTTTTCGGTGTCAAGGCAGGTCAGTGTTCCGGTCGCGGAGCCGAAGAAGAGTTTGCCGTTATGGATGGAAGGCGTCGAATAAACGTAATCGGTGGTATCGAACGACCAGATCAAATCCGCATTCCCTTTGTGATCATCAGCCACGCCGTCATCCATGCCATCGAGAAATCCGTTCACATCGAGAGCGTAGAGGCGGTACTTGCGATTGCCGCCAACCCAATCGCCGCTGTTGGCGATGAACACTCGGTTGCCCTCAATCACTGGGGAAGAGAACGTGATATCATCAATGTCGAACTCCCAGAGTATCGCGCCTTTGGCCTGGTCAAAGCAGTAAAGCCTGCCGCTGCCGGACTGATTGCCTGTCGCGGCAAACACTTTACCGCGATCCAACGCCGGCGATGAAGCAAAGGCGTGCTGGCCGCGATAAGGCGTGTAAGTCTCCCACAACGGTTTGCCGCCCACCGCCGCATCGAAACAGTAAAAGTATTGATCGACAGCCCCGATAAAGAGCTTTCCATCTCTGATCGCCGGTGAGCCTGCCACCACGTTATTGACGCCGCCCGTACTCTTGCCAAAGCGAAAGGTCCATACCTTATCCTGGGCCTTTACCGGATCAGCCGATGGACCTGTGGAAGGAATTGCATAAATCCTCTCATAGCCGGCAAAATAGACCGTATCCTGAGCGACCAGAGGCGAAGAGAAAATGGGTTGACCCGTGTCGGTCTCATAGGTCCACAAATGTTTCCCGTTCGTGGCATCCAAACAATACAGATTCCCGTTCTGGCTGCCGATGAACAGCCTTCCCTCCGCCACACACGCCGAAGACCAGAACTTGGCGGCGTCGCGAATTTTTGTTTCCCAAAGCAAGGAAGCCGAATTCGGGGCTTTGGAAGGACTGAACCCCGTGCGCCGGACGTCGTGCTTGAACATCGGCCAATCTTCGTTGGATAGAGAAGGCGAACTCTTCTCGATCCCCTGATCTGGCGCGGCGTCCGCCGAGCGAAGCAAGCCAGTGGTCAAACACATCCCAAGTGAGAGCGCTCGAACCAGGCGATCCACCCCGGCTTTTCTGATGCGCGTTGCTCCTGTGATTCTTGAGAGAGATGGAACGGGCATTTGTTAATGAGGGGGATTTAGGTTTTCGATGAATCGGCGAGCATGGCCGTCGGGAGGTTTCGAAACAATAAAAGAAAAAGCAAAAGCAAACAACAGCGCCGATTTCCTAAAAGGCCGGGGCGCTAAACTCCGACCTGTCGTTTGACAGCATCGCAAATCTGTTTGCTCCATCGCTCCAAAACAGCTTGATCACGGCCTTCAATCAAGAGTCGCGCTTTCGGCTCTGTTCCCGAATATCGCAACAGCACCCGGCCTCCATCAGATTTCAGGGCCTCCTCTGCTTGGGCGACCAATTGCATCACTCCGTCCAGTTCTTCCAAAGGCTTCTTTTCCCGGACAGCGATATTCGAGATGATTTGTGGAAAGTTTTCCCAGCACGCAACTAATTTAGAAAGAGCCGAATTCTTGCTTTTCATGATCTGGAGAATCTGAAGCGCCGCCACGAGTCCGTCGCCAGTTGTGCTATGATCCCCAAAGATGAGATGACCGCTTTGCTCGCCTCCGAAATTATATCCGCCCTGCAGCATCGCATCGATTACGTTCTTGTCGCCGACGGCTGTCCTCACGACATGCCCTCCGGCCGCGTTGATGACGACATCCAGACCGGCGTTGCTCATCACCGTGGTGACAAGCGTTTTCTGTTTTAGGGTTCCTTGCTCCAACATATGAAGTCCGGCGACCGCCATGATATCGTCTCCGTCTATCAAGGCACCGGTTTCGTCACAAAGGATCACGCGATCTGCGTCGCCGTCATGAGCGATGCCGAGGTCTGCCCTGTATTGATAGACCTTTCGGCACATCTGCTCAGGGTGCATCGATCCGCACTCCTTGTTAATATTCATCCCGTCCGGGCTGTTCCCGTCAACGATGATTTCCGCGCCCAATTCGCGCAGCACACACGGCGTCGATTTGTAAGCAGCTCCGTGGGCGCAATCCACCACGATTCTCATCCCTTCCAAAGTCAAACCTTTGGGGAACGAAGCTTTGACAAACTCAATGTACCGTCCCAAGGCATCATCGATGCGAACTGCCTTTCCAATTTCGCCGGCAGTTGGTCGAATGGTTTCGATGTCGCCACTGAAGACCAAGTGTTCGATCTGTTTCTCGATAGTGTCGTCCAGTTTGTAGCCGTCGGGGCGGAAAAACTTGAGCCCGTTATCATCATAAGGATTATGGGAGGCCGTGATGACAATTCCGGCATCGGCACGAAGGCTCCGGGTCACATAGGCGACTCCTGGGGTGGGCAAAGGCCCAATGAACAAGACATCCACTCCCATAGAAAGAATGCCGGAAGAGAGGGCGTTTTCCAGCATGTAACCAGAAAGCCGCGTGTCTTTGCCGATCACAATTTTATGTTTGCCGCGGGCGCGTGATGGATTTTGGAGATTCTTAAAAACGTGCCCCGCCGCTCGTCCCAGCTTCAATGCTGTTTCGGCGGTGACTGGCTCAATATTGGCGGTTCCTCGCACGCCATCGGTTCCGAATAATTTTTTGGAAGCACTCATGTAGGGATTGGCAATCGGCTATTTCGTCGGAATAACTCGCTCGACAGTGACGGTCGGAGGTTCCACTTTGGCTTCATTTAGCTCTGAGCGATTCGGCCCGTAAATGAAAACTTGTTTGTTCTCCTTCACTGTCTCTCGCACGTCCACGAGATTCACAAACACCTTGATATCATTCTCTGATGGTTTGTTCAAGATACCCGGTCTGGATCGTACGGTGATCTCCACTCTGGATGGAGTAACCTTGTAAACTGCTGAGTCACCGGGCGCTTTTAAGATCATGACTGGATGGCTGGAAAATCTGTGGATCGCACGATCGGTCAGTGAGTGATCGGTGGGCTTGATGTCGTGTGGCAGGAATGGCTGAATGAAGAACCACACGGTGATGGCTAACAGCAACGCAATGAGCTTCCAACGAAAGTTTTTCAAAATGAAATCGCGCAGTGGCATACCCTATTTGTTCTCAACCTTCGTGACAGTCGGTGCCGGGTTAGCGGGGTCGATGGTCCAGGAACGGAACCGACTGACCAAGCTGCGCGACCTCGTCTCTTTGACAAATACTGAAGTCAAAAACGCCCGAAGCTCTTCCACGGTGACACCGCGAACGAGGTGTCCTTTGTAAGCATACGAGATCGCTCCTGACTCCTCGGAAACGACCACCACCACAGCGTCGGTCTCTTCGCTGAGGCCAATGGCAGCTCGATGGCGTGTGCCCAGCGACGGGTTCAAATCCTGGCGGCCAGTCAGGGGGAAAATGCAGGCGGCGTAAGCGATCCGATCCCCTTTGATGATCACGCCGCCATCGTGAATGGCATTGTTTGGGAAAAAGATGGTTTCCAACATCTCGGGAGTGGCTTCACAATTCACGATGAGCCCCGACTCCACCACCTCCTGAAGCTGGATGGATTGCTCGATGGCCATGAGGGCGCCGATTCTTACTTCCGCAAAACGCTCCGCCGCTTGCACGATGACCTCGATGTTTTCACGCTGCTCCCGGGCAGTATTGAACAGGGGTAAATTCCCCAGCTCGGCCAGCATTCGCCGAAGCTCCGGCTGAAAAATCACCAGCACAGCAACCGCCGAAAAAGCAAAAAATGTACGGAGTAAAAAGCTCAAGACCTTCAACTCGAGCACCTCGGTCATCAGGGTTATTCCGAGCATTACCCCAAAACCAATGACGACCGGCCATCCGCGCGTGCCGCGCATAAAGATGAAGGCGTAATAAAATCCCACAGCGAGGATCGTGATCTCGACCACACAACGCCAAATAGTCTGTAAGTTCCAGTCCACTATTGTCGGTACTTTAGAATCGCTTCCATCATGCGCATCGCTTGCCCGGTCGCAGCGACATCGTGCGTGCGGACAATTTGCACCCCAGCTTGCACTGCCGCACACGCGCAAGCCATGGCTGCCGGCAAGCGAGCTTCCGGTCCAGCTCCCAGCAACGTTCCGATAAATGATTTGCGCGAGGCTCCTAGCAGCAGCGGGCGCTGAAATCTCGCAAAATCGTCCAATCCACTCAGCAACGCCAAATTATGTTCCAACTTTTTCCCAAAGCCAATGCCTACATCCAAAATAATCTGATCCAGACTGATGCCGGTCTCGACCAATCGAGCGAGCCGATCCGCGAAAAACGCTCCCACCTCCTGGACGACATTGGCATAGGTCGGGTTGATTTGCATCGTTTGCGGATTCCCTTGCATGTGCATCGCGACGTAGCCCGCGCGTGCTTCCGCTACGACTTCCCACATCTCACGAGCCGTCCGGTTCGCTGCGATATCATTGATTATGCAAGCGCCGGCAGCCAACGCGGCACGAGCTACCCCGGGCTTTTGGGTATCGACTGAAATAGCCACTTTGAGTCGTCCGGCAAGGCCTTCTAACACGGGCAGGATGCGGCGGATCTCTTCGCTCTCGCTCACCAGCGGGGCATTCGGACGGGTCGATTCTCCGCCGATGTCAATGATCTCCGCGCCTTCTTCCTCTAACTTGAGCGCTCGATCCACAGCCTCGTTTGGTTCCAAAAACTGGCCCCCGTCTGAAAACGAATCTGGCGTCACATTGACGATTCCCATGAGCATCGCCGGACGCGGAAATGTGAATTGGAACTGGCGCGCGCGCAGAATCATTCGGTTCTCTCACTGGGCAGGCTGCCGCATCAACTGTTGCGCGCCGTCCACGAGGCGGCGTGCAATCGCAGCCACAATTTCATCGGGCACACCGATGGCTGGGTTCGCCGATTGGGTCAACATGTGGCATTGGTCGTTAACATAGTCGATCAAGACGAACTCGCCGCTGTCGGTTTGCGCAATCTCGCTGGAAAAGAAATTCATTCTCGTTAACGCGGCCAATCGGCAAATGATTTCCCGGAGCGGGCCCAGTTCGTAAGTTTCCATCTCCGTGGTGGCGAGCGATCGATATTGGTCCGTGTAACAGTTCCACCAGCAATACCAAACCGAACCGAACACATAAAAAACTCGAAAGTAAGCCGGAGAGCCCTCGATCTGGCGCGGCGCAATCCGCCGTTGCACGAGATAGTGAGGGTCAGGCCATTCGAGCATGGAACGACCGAGATCGCCTGGGCCTACGGCGTCCAAAATGACACCGCGCTTCCCGTAACCGAGGCCAGGTTTGATGACAAATGGCGAACCGAGATTCGCGATCTGCAATTCAGACAACGTGAACTCAGCCACTTTTTCGCGCGGCACGACCAGCGTGTAAGGAAGCTCAAACCCCGCCGACAAAAGGCGCGGGTGAAGACGGGCTTTGTCAAAAGCTGCGAGCGCGAGATCGGGCGGGTCGATCACTTTGGTCTTCGACTCAAAAGCGAGCTGAATCAGCCGATGATAGATGTCATCCGATTGGTGGTGCTCGCTGTGCATATTCAGGAGAACTCGGGACCAGACCTTCTTTTGCCGAAACTTTGCTTCGAATAAGTCCACCCATTCGGGTTCAACAAGGAAAAAATTGAGGCCACGCTCGGCGCAATGCTGCTGGATCCGGTGGATGAAAAAGTCATCGGCGTCCAGCTTGTGCGTCATGATCAGATCGTAGGTCCGCATCAATCCGCAACTATCCGGCGACGCTGGGGCCACTGTCAATCCTCAGAACAATTTTTGCAGTAATTGTCAGTTTGGGAGGTATGTAGTCCCGGCTTTAGCCGGTCGCCCCGTGAAAGCCGGCTAAAGCCGGGACTACATACGGCGAACGGAAGGTGCCCTGGGCCAAAATGAGAACACCCCGAACTTTGTGCGCGCATTGCGCCCTTGAACGGTAGGGCGAGACTCTCTCCGAGCTGTAGTCTCCGAGCCGGAAGCCGTCGAGCCCTGACATGCTCGATCGCCAGAAAAGGTCAGGGTTCGAGGGGACTCTCACCCCACCCAGGTTCATGGGCAGAATTGCTGCAATTTTTGAGACGACCAACGGTCTCACGATCCAATCCGTTTGATGTCATGAGCAGGCCCAGCTCGACGCGCATGTTGTTTTCTTTCGGGATTCCCCACGCCGTGGCGATCACATAGTCTGCGCGCATGAGCGACGTCACGCGCATTCTCGAAGCTATTGAGCGGGGTGAGCCCAAGGCCGCCGATGACCTCCTACCGCTCGTTTATGAGGAGTTGCGCAAACTGGCCGCGGCGAAGATGGCTCAGCAAGCGCCGGGCCAGACCTTGCAGGCGACCTCGCTGGTCCATGAAGCGTATCTGCGCCTCACCGGTGGAGTGCGTGATCAATGGCAGGATCGTGCGCACTTCTTCCGCGCTGCCGCCGAAGCGATGCGCTGCATCCTGATCGAGAACGCCCGCAAGAAGAGCCGCTGGAAACGTGGAGGCCGGCTTGAGCGTGTGGAACTCGAGGGGTTGGACCTCGCCGCTGACACGCCGCCGGACACGCTGCTCGTCGTTCACGAGGCACTGGAAAGGCTGGTGGCGGAAGACGCGGCCAAGGCGGAATTGGTCCGGCTCCGCTTTTTCATTGGGTTGACCAACGCGGAGGCGGCGAAGGTGCTCGGTCTTTCGGAGCCGACCGTGAAGCGTTATTGGGACTTCGCCCGCGCCTGGCTGTTGCGAGAGATTCGTGTGATCGCCGCGGGTGGCTGAGCTTCCCCCAACGTCGGCGCACCGGCACCCTTGATGGCCGCCTTCGCGGGGGTTGGGAAGACTTGCCATCGGTCTTTCGCAGAAAGTTTGTCCGGCCTGATCCTTTTCGACCGTGGATGGCGTTATTCTAAGTGACGGTGGCACGCCATGAAGGTGGCCGCTCCGCGAAACGATGAAACAGGAAAAAGCGGTTGAACCACAAAGGCACAAAGGAAAAGCAGAGTTGCGCTGGTAGATTTTCTCTGTGAACTCCGTGCCTCTGTGGTGAGTTAACTGCCGGATTTAGAATGAACCAGGAACAAAAGATTTTTGAACAGGCGATTGCGCTGCCTTCGCACGAGGCCCGGGAAGGGTTTCTCATCGAGGCCTGCGGCCAGAATCGGGAACTTCGCAGAAGCGTTGATGAACTGCTCGCGGCATTCAACGACGCGGGAGAACTTGGCTTCCTGAAAACGGGCGAGGGTTTACAGGAGGCCCAAACCGTTCTGGGCGACGCCCCGCTTCACGAAGGGCCTGGCACCGTGATTGGGCACTACAAGCTGCTCCAGAGAATCGGCGAAGGCGGCATGGGTGTGGTTTGTATGGCCGAGCAGGAGGAACCCGTGCGCCGTCGCGTCGCCCTGAAGATCATCAAGCTCGGTATGGACACCCGGTAGGTCGTCGCCCGATTCGAGGCCGAGCGCCAGGCCCTGGCCATGATGGATCATCCCAACATCGCCCGCGTGCTCGACGGCGGTGCCACCGAGACGGGCCGGCCTTACTTCGTCATGGAACTCGTCCAAGGTGTGCCTATCACCGAGTTCTGCGACAAAAACAAGCTCCCGGCCAAAGCGATCTGGCGGTGGAAGCGGGCAGCTTTGGTAACATTGCCGTTCCCTTCGCACCGATTCATCTCTACCACAACAATGGGCCCGGACCTGATGGGTTCACTTTTACCCGCGTCACCAATGGGCCGATCGCGACCCTGCTGATAAGTGGAAGCGGCCTGGCCTGGGCGGATTATGATAATGACGGTCATCTCGATCTGTTCGCCGGAAACTCCAATGTGCGCAACGTGCTCTTTCGGAACAATGGCGACGGCACCTTGACCAAGACGACGAATGCGCCGGTAACGACGACGGACGGCAGCACGCCCAACGACGCGGGTTGGGCCGATTACACCAATGACGGCCTGCTTGATCTCTTTGTCGCCAACGTTAACAAACCGAATCAGTTCTATCGCAATAACGGAGATGGCACCTTCCGGCAAATGACCACCAATGACGTCGGTCTGATTCTCAAGGACACCGGCGTCATGGCCAACGTTTCCTGGGCTGACTATGACGATGACGGCGATCTCGATTTGCTCATCGGCCGTCTGCATTCGCCCGAAACAAGCCTCTTCTACCGCAATAATGGAGATGGGACGTTCACGAGCTTGAGCAAGGAAATGGTCGGTGATCTCGTCATCGGCGACGGTGCGAAGGGATTCGCCTGGGGCGACTACGATAATGATGGCGATCTCGATTTATTTGACGCTCGCGGGTTTTTCTCCGGTGCTCCGGCCAATTTCCTGTGGCGAAATAGCCGGAATGGCATGTTCACAAGAATGAGCAGCAACGAGGTGGGAATAATCGTCGGTGAACCTGTGACTTCCCTTTCCTGCGCCTGGGCGAATTACGACAATGACGGCTGGCTGGACATGTTCGTTTCCAATGTTGGCCCAAGCCTTGTCGGAGCGAACAATCTTCTCTACCACAATAATGGTGACGGGACGTTCAGCAAGGTCACCACCGGCAGCCCTGTCAATGATGGGGGCAACTCCTGGGGCCTGGCCTGGGGCGATTTTGACAATGATGGTTTCATGGACCTTTTCGTATGCAATGGCACTGCCGGCACCAGTTCGCAGAATTTTCTGTACCGAAACAATCGCAACACCAACCACTGGCTCAAGCTAAACCTTGTTGGCACGGTTTCGAATCGTTCGGCCATCGGTGCGAAAGTTCGTGTCAAAGCGACGGTTCACGGGAAAACGGTTTGGCAACGGCGTGAAATCTCCGGCAGCAGCAATCGCCACAGTTTCCAGGACATGCGTCCCAACTTCGGCCTCGGTGATGCCACCGTGGCCGAAACAGTGCGCATCGAATGGCCCTCGGGAATTGTTCAGGAGCTCCAGAAAGTGGCCGCAAATCAGATACTCACTGTGACCGAGCCGGCGCGGCTCCAGGTGGTGGGGCTGGGTGCATTCCGCGTCCAGTCCTGGAAGGGGATGGCCTTCGACATCCAGGCCTCCACCGACCTGAAGCAATGGTCTTCCGTGATCACCACGACCAACTTGACCGGTACGTTGGAGTTCACGGATCCCAATGCGGCGAACCACATGCAGCGCTTCTACCGAACGTTGCTTCGGTAGCTGGAGAGCCCGTCCAGCGCGCCATGTCCGCCGGGTTTTTTGAAGTAGAACAAATTCCGCGTTCTCGTCGCCAAGAATTCAGGAATACGATCCGGCAAAGGCGCAGCTTGCAGGTGAAACGGTTCGCGGGTAAAATTTCCTCCGTGAAGCTGCTGTTCGAAAACCTCCCGCCAAGCCTCGCTCCGCAGCGCGAGACGCTGGCGCGTTGTCTCGAAGCGATGAATCGGGTGATGCCTTTGCGGGCGGTGTATCTGTTCGGCTCGCACGCACGCGGCGACGCCCGGCCCGACAGCGACGTGGATTTGTGCATCGTGGCCGACGGCGCGGCAAAGCAGTTGGAGGCGGCCCAATCTTTTCGGCGTGAGATTCGTCCCATCCCGGCTAAGCCGTCGTTTACTTTGGTTCCCATCACCCCCGACCGGCTGGGGGAGAAGAAATCAGTAGGCGACCATTTCTTCAAAACGGTCTTAAAGGAAGGAGTGTTGCTTGCCGCGCAAGACTGATTCTCACAATCCTGCCGACTGGATTCTGATCTCCGTGTCCGACATGGAGATGGTTCGGTTGGCGACAGAAAATGAAATCAGCCACGAGGGTGCTCGCAGCAAGTTGGCCGAGATTCTTGAAAAGGTTCTGAAAGCCGAATTGATCCGGATCGGTTGGGAATTGGAAAAGACGCACGACTTGGACCGGTTGTTGCAAAACCTTGTCGAGAGAAACTCCGATCTGGTCCCGGCCGCAACCCCGCTTTGCGACGCGCTCGTGGATGTTTATTTCACCGACCGCTATCCCGGCTTCGATCTTGATGATCCCGACTGGCCGAAGTTGCGGGCGCAAGTCGAGGGCGTCGCCGCGTTGCTCAAAACAGTCAAATCACGCCTGGCATCGTCTTGATGAGCAAGGTTACCCGCATTCTCGACCGCGTTCAAGAAGGCGACCCCAAGGCCAACCGTTTACCCTCGAAAAAGCACTTGAGCCGCAAAAGAACGCAGAGATCGCAGAGAGAGTAGTTTTAACCGGAGGCACCGGCTGCTTGGGCGCGTGTTCAGTGGGCGGTAAGAAGCTTGAAGAAATAACTGGGCCCACGCTCAGCCCGGCGGCCAGCTCAGATGTCGGCCTCCGAGGATATGGCAATGCAAGTGAGGCACCGTCTCGCCCGCGTTCGGCCCATTGTTGATCACCAGCCGATAGCCGGTCTCTTTCAACCCCAGTGTCGCGGCCACTTCCGCAGCCTTGAGCAGCAGGTGCCCCAGCACCTGAAGATCGCTTGGGATAGCCTCGCCGACGCGTGGAATTGGCCGCTTTGGAACGATCAACACATGGACAGGAGCCGCTGGTTTAATATCTTCAAAGGCTAAGACGAGATCGTCCTCATAGACGATTTTCGCAGGGATTTCCCGCGCGCTGATTTTCTCAAATAAAGTCTTGCTCATGGCAACCGCGGAGTAGCGTTCAAAATCCTAATTCCTAATCAAGCTCACTTATCTCACGACCAATCCGCACGAAGCGGAACGGTCTTCTGAAGTAAGACATTGGCGCAGGTAATCAACTATCTGATCATTCAGAACCTGGCATTGCGTGGTCCAGCGTTTAGCTCCGAGCAATTGTTTGACGCAGGCTCGGAGCCCTTGAAATTTCAAGACAGACGGTGACTCGGAAAGCTTCTTGCGCAATTCCTCTCGCAGAAAAGGAAAGAAGGCGAGCTCGAAAGCCTTTCCGCAATCACGAGCCAACTGTCGCAGATCGGAAACTTCGACGACCTGAGGAGCATCAAGGTCGGTAGCTTTGATTTTGACGCCAAAAGTGCCTAGGACGCGTCCCAAAGCCACCGAAAAATCCGCAATCGACACCGAGTCACGCCCCAAATCGTGTTTGAAGTAATGGAGCACAGCCGCCGCAGCCTCTCGGACTAACTCGATATCATTTATCGGGCCAGACTTTTCTACCAACTGAATGGCGATCAACTCGACGGAACATGGGATCGCTTCGCCGGAGGATGTCTCTAGCAGCAGGTAATCATGGTGGAGTTGGATCATAGTTGCCCTCTAATTTTTTGACTTCCTGGACAAATTCCGTCGCTTCCTGGAAACGTCGATAAACACTGGCGAAGCGAACGTAAGCTACTTGGTCGATTTCCCTCAAACCTTCCATCACGCGTTCTCCAATCGCCATTGAGGGCACTTCACGATCGTACTTGGTGGTGATTTCATTCACGATCTTATCGACCAGCTCTTCGATAGCCCGCGGACTGACCGGACGTTTTCCACATGCCTTCCTTAATCCAGATAGCAGTTTCTCTTTGGTAAACTGTTCGGATCGACCATCGCGTTTGATCACCATGAGTTCTTCGTGCTCAATCTCCTCGTAAGTGGTGAAGCGATAACCGCAAGCCAGGCATTCGCGACGACGGCGGATGGTGGAACCTTCACGAGAAGTCCGCGAATCAATCACCTTATCTTCCTCACAACTGCACTTGATACAACGCATAACTCGGCTAACCACCGCCCAATGTGGCGCGAGCATTGGTAACACACTAAATATTGTGGTGTCAAGGATGCCGGAGCATCAACAGCAATTTCGCAAGGTGGTCGGTTCTCCTTGATTGATTAGTTTAGGGATGCGTCCTATTCTGACGCTCAAGGCTTGCAAACTCAGATTCGAATATCCCGTCGCGATCTATCATGGGATGAACCGGGGTGATCGGCGCGAGCCCATCTTCAAGGAAGATGCCCACCGGCAGCAGGTTGTGGAAACCCTCGGGGAGTCGTGTGTCCGCAGTGGTTGGCAAGTGCATGCGTATTGCCTGATGCCCAATCATGTTCACCTTGACCTTGTGGTGGAGACGCCGCAGGCCGCAGGAGAGCCAAGCGGACAAGGTTGAGCGGGTAGTAGGCGAAGATTTGCAGCGGCGGCAGTGGACGGAAGCGAGGCTGGGAAAACGAAGCAAAGGCGACCTGGAGAAAGTAGAGATGGCGGTGCGGTTGCGGAAGGAGACGCTGGTGAAGGTGGCCTGGGTTGCGCAGCGATTGCCGATGGGCAGTGTGGCCAATGTGAACACACTGCTTTACCAGTGGCGGCAGCGCAAACAGAAGCAATAGCTGTTCATAAGAACTGACCCGTTTACGATTTATGAAAACGACGCAGAGAAAAAGAATCAATAGTGAGGACTGACACTGGCTTGTACCCATTGGCGGGGAAGAAATGAGGAGAAGGGAACTCTCCTCCGGCTAAGACTATGGTTAGACCCCTACGTCGATAACGATGCCCCCCGCTGTAACTGAAAGATCCTGTGCCATTTCGTTGCTTGCGACGTAAGGGTATAATGTTGAACGAATCGACGCCCGTTTCCTCCCAAAGTCTTTCCCAGGTCGCGCTCGAAATAGAGTTTCCTTATCGCTTCAATCGCCTGTGAAACATCGGCTACCATTCTCCATATACACGTTTTTGCTTCAGGTTGTAACAATCCCCCAATCGGAATTCCTCCGTTAGCCTTGCGTAGAAATTCGGAATGTGAGGAATAGTTTGTATGCACGACAGGCAGTGACGCACACATCGCTTCCCAAGCAGGTATTCCGAACCCTTCGCCGCCGCTTAAATACAAAAAACAGTCCCAAAGATTATATAGTGTCGGCATGTCGGCCGGCGCTAGTGCAGCTTTAAATTTGCAGTTTTCTGTATAATGCACATCACACTCTTTTCGAATTCCGAACTGCTGTTCGATCAAGGGAAGTGGCCAGGTTGTCCGAGGATCATCATCTGGCATGTGAAGCCATAAAACGATGTCTAAAAGAGGCTTTGCCGTTACTATCTCCGATGATCCACAATAGAGACAGATGTCAAAAGTAAAAGAGGGTGGGGATTCCAAGGCTTCTCCTGCAACATTTAAGTGATGCTGGCTGATCGGGTCCCAGTCATAAAGGGTAACCTTGCAGCACCTCTCGCAAACAAAGTAAGCCCCTCGACGAAGGTAATGGATCACCTTGTAAGGCACCCACACCTGTTTCCGCCATTGATTGCGGCCGATCCAGCCAAGAACGAAAGCGTCAGAGGGCATCCAGTCGGGGAAGAGATCCTTCCTTAATGACGATTTGTCCAAATCGTTTATAGGCTGAAATCGCACCGTATCAGCTGGGCTATACATAAAATCGGTCTTCGATTTCGGCACTTGATGGTACGCGGCGAGCAAAACGCGTAGTGAGAACTCGCTCATTGTGACAACGAGATCTGCCCTTGCCAACATTGGCCCATAATCAGGTGGCAAAGGAAAGCCATCCACGCTCACATAGAGAATCAGCTTGTAATTCCGCTCCCCCGGCAACGAGCACAAATAGATAAGGTTCTGAGGATCGTTAAACGCAAAAACAATATCAGGCTTAATCTTCTCTACGATTTCACCGAATGTGAGTTGGCCATAAACATCATTACCCACAAATCCCACCTTCCCATCGCAAAGTTGTAAGGTTTTCGTCGAGTAAATAGGCCATAACGGCTCTGTTACGGCATAACAATGGAAGAGGCCAATTTGGTGGAATTCGTATTCCTCGGGATATTTCTCTATTAACGCCGAGAATATCAACCGCGTCGTCTCAGCCATTCCAGTAGGCAAGACGGGGCTATCAGTTACAATCAGCAGTCTGGTCTTTCGTAGAATATTATCGCTCAAGGAAGTTGCGAATTATCAAGTTTGCTATCCAGAACAAACGATTCCGATAAAGAGCAGTGGTCTCCGCTGAGATTAACTAAGGCACGACAAGTGGCCTAAAGCGCGCACTTGCATGAATATTCAAGGCGCAAAAACCGTTCTCCCGTTGCTCCCCATGTCCTTTCCGAACTATCACTTGTCGAATCCGCCGATATCGCAATACTAGTTACTTCCGTCTTTGCTCGATGATTCGCTCCGCTGCCAGTCGTTCCTCAGATTTTTTCATCCAGTCCTTAACGGCTTGAGGAGGACCGGAAGGATTGTCCATGCCCTGGATCGACCGTTTCGTTTCGTTGATTCTCTCAGTGAAGTATGAGTCGATGAGTTTCCGATACTCTTCGGGCAGGCCTTGTTCCGCAGCAACTTGAACGATGCGCGCCTTACGCTCCGTGAAGTCAGCAATGTCCTGCTGAAGCTGGACAGTCACCATTTCCTTGCCTACGCCGACTTCAGGCAACCGATCGAACGGACCCTGGTAGGATTTAAAGGTGAAGGCCTGAGTTTGTTCAATCAAATTTGCAAGTCGCTGTTCATAAGCAGGATCTACTGTAAAGTTTTGCTGTTGAGCGTACTCTTGCAAGACGCTATACTCGCGAACGGCAGGTTTCGACGCTTCATATGCACGGTAGCTCGAATACCCTTCATCTGTCAACAGGGACCGTAGTTTCTTATCGTAAGCATCTCGCGCCCATAGGACTTGACTCTGGGCTGCGGAAACGTCTAGTGAGGCCTTCTGAATTTTCGAAACATGCGTTTGCAGCTGAGCACTCACCTCGGGGTTGAGTCCAAGTTCTGAAAAGACCTGAGAATACTCACGAGTATTACGTTTAGCCGTTTCTTCAACGATTTGCTTTTGCCGCTGTTCCATGAACTTTCTGGATGCTGGGAGCTCCTGTTCTAACAAGTATTCCCCCTTCTTCCGTCGCTCAAGTAAGTCTGTTGTAAGATCTATCTCCTCGTTGGTTCGATTACTGGGAACGCTCTCTTTATCTTTCGAAACGCCAAGGGGGATCGCCAAGCTTGGATTTCGGGACAACCGCCCCGAAAGGGAACGCGGCTTGGCGTTCAAAACTTGCTCAAGCTCCAGTTTTGATTGAGCCAGCTTTGATTGTAGCGCACCAACTTCAGTCGACTTATCGAAAACAAAATACCCCGCCACAAAGGAAACCATTGCAATAACTGCTACACGCAAGAACGGGCGGGAGTAGGTTTTCACAATCTTTGCTCGATTCCGACGCAACCAAACGGACGTCTGCTTAACTCGCTAGCCAAGTCCTGGCAGGCGGCCATTGGGGCTCCATAGCTTCCGTTAGTAGCTATCAATATGGCCCCAACCGTATTTGCTTGAGTCGGCGACTTTTTCAACTAGGGCAAAAGCCACACTATATGTTGTCTCTACCCAAGCCGGTTCATTCACCCAAACGAAGTCGCTGTTCTCAAATCCGTCTACTGCTGCGTACCACAACCCATCGGAACGTTTCAAAGCCATTAGCTGCTTCTTGTGATTTAAAGGAACATTTAGATTATCGTACGCCGCTCCCGTTTGTCCACCATCACTTGATGTTCCCACATAAGGTCCGTACGAAGCATAACTCGATGGATGCCACGCCGCCGAGGCAGATACCGCAACTAATGATGTCAACACTATCTGTGCCGGAACTAGATTCCGCTTTTTAAACTTCGTTTCATTCATTTTAGCCTTTCGGTCGTAAACGGACTTCACGACTTTGATTGAACTATTTTTTGACAATTCGTAATAGAGCTCAAGTTGGTCCGATTCGCTTTGCTCGTCCGACTCTTACACCGTACGTGGAGTGTGTGTCAAGGGTCGAATCAAAACCCCAGCGGTTCCGTCACGGCATTTCGCCGGGCTTGGGGATGTGACTGCGGCGGCGTGAGTTAAAGATTTTCCTAGACTCAAGGCGTCTAAAGCCCCACCTTCTAATAGGATGAAAGCTGCCACGAACGTTTCCGTTGGCCCTTCGGTGCCACGACTTACCACCCACGTCATCACCGCGAAACTCGCCCTGCAACGCTTCAATGATCTCCTGGATGCCGGAGTTTGCGGGTGCGATTAAAAGTGTCGGTCACCGAAGCCGTCGTAGCGCGGAGTTGCACTCTGCCGTATCGCGGATTTGCAATCCGCAGCGCTTCGACTGCTCCGATACCGGCCCCGTGTTCGAGGGCTGGCCGAATGCAATTCGGCGATACGGCAGAGTGCAACTCCGCGCTACGTTTGTCCGGCGCTTTTAATCGCACCCGGAGTTTGCGACGGCAATTCTCAATTTGGATCGGGAGGCAGAGCTCGTGTTGGGTAATGGAAAAAGTGTCAGGAAATCGATACTTCTCGGCTCGGGAATTCCGCCGATTTCCCCCCAGCTTACCGCACAACCATTTGCGAAAACGGGAAGACGTAAGCCTGAAGAAAAACTAAAATTCCGACCAAAATAGCCAACACAATACTGTGGAAGAAAACGTACCGGAGAATGGCGCCTTCGTGTCCGTACCAATTCGTCGCAGTGCTGGCGACGACAATGCTTTGTGCGTCCACCATTTTGCCCATCACGCCTCCGGAACTATTCGCGGCGGCCATCAAGATCGGGCTTATTCCCGTCTGTTCGGCGGTGATCTTTTGCAGGCTGCCGAAGAGGACATTCGAGGCCGTGTCCGATCCAGTGAGCGCTACCCCGAGCCAGCCCAGTAAAGTGCCAAAGAATGGGTAAAGAACTCCCGTTTTAGCCAACGCCATTCCGAGGGTCGCGTCGGTTCCCGAATACTTAGTGACATAGCCAAGTGCTAGCATGGCAGCGATGGTAATAAGCGAATAACGCACTCGCACCAAAGTCCGCCAATAAGTCCGGAACATTTCTTTTGGGGAAAATCCCATGATGAAACCTGCGATAATGGCAGAAACCAGAATTCCACTGCCTGTCGCCGAAAGCCAGTTCAGCTTGAAAATTGCTTCTTCGGGTTTGGTCGGCTTTTCCGGAGTCGGCGGCGGAACCACCGGCGGGGTGCGCACTACGACGCTGTGAAGGTTGCTCACTTTGAACTCGGGCGCGGAAATGTCGTTAAGTGCCTTCTTGACCTGAGGCACACCCCACCAGAAAACCAGAACACTCAACAGCACCCAAGGCACCCAGGCTTTCGTGATTTCTGATCGGCTGTAGGCCGGCTGAGTTTGCGCATCGGACTCGTCCGCAGTGTTGCCTAAACTCCATCTGTCTTTGGGCCTCCAAACCTTGAGCAACGCGCCAAGTGCTGCCATCGAGCACATGGCGGCGACAATATCGACGAGCCATGGGCCATGAAAATTTGAAACGAGAAATTGAGGAACCGCAAAGGCAACACCCGCGACCAAAGCAGCAGGCCAAACACCGAGCATTCCCCGGAAGCCTGCAAAAGCCCAAACCACCCAGAATGGAACGATCAACGAGAAAAATGGCAATTGCCGTCCCACCATGGCCGAGAGCTTCATCATATCGATTCCAGTGACGCCACTGAGAGCAATGATCGGTGTGCCCAAGGCTCCGTAGGCCACCGGAGCTGTGTTCGCGATGAGCGAGAGACCCGATGCGGCGAGCGGCTTAAAGCCTAGCTGGATTAGGATTGCCGCGGTCACAGCTACCGGAGTTCCGAATCCCGCAGCTCCCTCGAAAAAGGCCCCAAACGAGAACGCAATAAGAATGACTTGAATTCGCGGATCGGGAGCGAGGGTTGCCAGACTGCTGCGCAAAATGGTGAACAGCCCTTTGTCAACGGTGAGCTGGTAAAGAAAGATGAGATTGAGGATGATCCAACCAATCGGAAACAACCCATAAGCCGCACCATAGAGAGTGGTCGCACCAGCGACTTTCGCGGGCATCTGGTAGGCGAAAATCGCAATGACCAAGGCAACCACAAGCCCTATCAAAGCGGAATAGTGAATCTTGATTTGTAACAGCGCGATCGAGCTCAGCAGCACAACGACGGGCACTGCCGCAATAAGGGTGGACAATAGCGGGTTACCGAGCGGGTCATAATTCTGGAGCCATTGCATATGCTGACAGTTGCTTGTTGGCCACAGGTTTTATCGAGAGAGCTCAGCCAAAACAACTGAATTGTGACTCGGGGAATGTCCATCGAAGCGGCAGCACATTTCGTTTCAGATCTGAAAACGTGTTTGCATCCGAGCTTCGCATTGGTACAAATACTGGCCTTGAATCTCCTGAATCAATCATTGTGATGCGAAACGCCGCATGAATACGATTTACCCGGAACCTCATTGAAACCAATTGTTCAAATCTCGTTAGACCTCACCTCGATTCCCGAAGCTTTGGAAACGGCGGCCATGGCGTTGCGCGCGGGCGTCGATTGGCTTGAGGCCGGAACGCCATTGATCATCGCGGAGGGCATGAATGGAGTCCGTGAATTGCGCAAAGCTTTTCCACAAACTCCGATCGTAGCCGATTTGAAGACCATGGATGGCGGCTGGCTCGAGGCGGAGATGATGGCTAAGGCCGGCGCAACCCAAGTCGTTGTGATGGGTCAAGCGCATCGTGAAACCGTGGAATTGGTCGTTCGCGCCAGCGCGGACTTCGGAATCGAAGCCATGGGCGACAATCTCGGCATGCCGGACGCGATTGAAGGAGCCCGTATCTTGGCGGATCTTGGCTGTCATTACATTATCCATCACATCGGCTACGATTACCGCACAGTCCGACGCCGACGCGGCCAAGGCGCGCCGAGTCCGCTGGACCAATTGACGGAAGTGGTCAATGCAGTCGCCGTGCCGGTGCAAGCCGTCGGAGGTTTGACACTACAGCAAGCGATTGACACTCCACGTTACGGCGCGCCGTTGGTTGTACTGGGCGCGCCTTTGACCATTGACGCGAACGCTTTTCAAACTGCCGCGGGCGATCTGGAAGGAGTGCTTCGCGAGATTTGTGCAAAAGTCCACGCCTACGGTGATGTGCCTGTTGGAAAGGAAAATCGTTTATGAACTCGACCATGCCCGGATTAGTGAACTATGGCGCGGCACCCGGCAGCGTTGAACTGCGCGAGGTTCCCACTCCCGCCATAGGTGACAAAGACATTCTTCTTAAAGTGGAAGCCGTCAGCATTTGTGGAAGTGATTTGCACCAATGGCTTGGCGGCATGAGCTGGAAGGTGAACTATCCGTGTATTCTTGGCCACGAATTCGGCGGAACAATAGTGCAGGCCGGTCGAGAAGTGAAGCGATTCAAAGAAGGAGGCCGCGTGGTCAGTGAAACCGCCGCCGTCATTGACGAGTATTCGCCTTATACTCGGAAAGGATTATACAACCTCGACCCAAATCGTCTGGGCTTCGGTTATGGCGTGGACGGCGCGATGACCCAGTACGTGAAAGTGCCTGAACGTTGCTTGCACTCGATTCCTGACGACTTGCCTTTCGAGAAGGCTGCGCTCACGGAACCGTGTTCGGTCGCTTACAACGCGGTTTGTGTCAATGGCCGGATTCGACCCGGCGATCACGTGCTCGTCATTGGTCCAGGCCCAATCGGACTCCTGTGCGCCCTGATGGCGAAACTCAGCGGCGCAGGGCATTTGATCGTCAGTGGATTGCCCGCCGACGCTCAGCGATTAGCGGTCGCGCGTCAACTGGGCGCCAACGCCACTCTGGAAGGGAATGTGCTCGATTACATCAAAGATTTAGGCGACGGATTCGGCGTCGATGTGGTGATCGATGCGACCGGAGTGTCGGCCAGTTTCCAATTGGCGATGCAAGCGGTCCGGCCGGCCGGCCAAATCGTGAAGGTGGGTTGGGGACCGCAGCCATTGGGTTTCAGCATCGATCCGTTGGTGCAGAAGGCCGTCACGTTGCAAGGAAGTTTTTCACATAACTGGCCCATTTGGGAACGGGTCATTGGCATGATTGCCTCTGGCCAGGTTAACCTAGAGCCCGTGATGAATCGAGTTGCGCCATTGGAAGATTGGGAAGAATGCTTCACCAGAATGCATGAAGGGAACTATGTGAAAGCTATTCTGAAACCGAACGGTTGACTCGAAATCCTCAAGCCGAAACAATGATGCAGCAACGACCGACCCGTTTGGTTTTAAGCTCTTGCCCTTTTTAACTGCAAACATTCGTTTGCGCTCCTGACCATGCCACTATCTGCCTTCCCCAAATGCTTTCTGGATGCTCTTTGCGTGCGCCGTGATATGACGGTGGATCAGTGGATCGACCTCTCTCTTCAGTTCGACGTGGACGGACTCGAATTCTACTGGGGATTTACACCAGAGGACAATCCAAGCGAATGGGAACGCCTTCGCAAGAAGGTGGACCAGCAGAAGCGTTCGATTCCAATGATGTGTTATTCCTCGGATTTTACGAAATCAGCGAAGGAGCAACGCCAGGAGGAGATCAAGCGACAGCAATGCGCCATTCGAGCCACCGCCGGTCTAGGCGCGCAGTATTGCCGAGTGCTCTCTGGCCAACGACGACCAGAAGTCAGCCGTGATGAAGGCTTGAAGTGGGTGCAGGAATGCATCCTCGAACTGCTTCCCTACGCCGAAGCTCACCACGTGGTGTTGATCATCGAGAATCATTACAAAGACGGCTTCTGGAAATATCCAGAGTTTGCTCAGAAGATGGACGACTTCCTCGAGTTGATCGCGGGCATTCCCGAATCGAAATGGTTTGGCGTTAATTACGATCCTTCAAATGCAATGATTGCTGGAGATGACCCCATTCAATTGCTCGAAGCCGTGAAGCACCGGGTCAAGACGATGCACGCGAGCGACCGCTATTTCGAGGGAGGCACTTTGGAGGACCTTCGACAGATCGAAGCCCAACCCCAGACCGGCTACGCGAACATTCTTAAGCATGGAGTCGTTGGCCGAGGTCTGAATGATTACGACCGGATCTTTTCGATTTTGAAGGGCGTTGATTTCCAGGGCTGGATCTCCATCGAAGATGGACCTGATCCGGACACCGGGGTGCAGGACATAGCTGACTCGGCCCGGTTTCTGCGCGCCAAGATGAAGCAGTTCGGTCTGCCTTAGCCAGACGGTTCGCAAGCGAATGGCGCAAAAGCTCTAAATATCCGTGAACCTGCCGGTCGAATCGCCGAACCGTTCCACCCCTTCCACGCCCAGCTTATCCAGCAGGCCCACGAAGAAATTGGACATCGGCACACCTTTTTGTGCAGGCAAGGAGCCATTGCCGCCGCGGTTCGTGGGCGCAAGCATGGGATCGCGGAGGGGTTGGGCGTTGACGTAACGGCCCGGGTTGAGCGCGCCGCCGCCGCCGCCGACCACCAGCGTGGGCAGATTGTAGTGCGTGTGGCTGTTGGAATCGGAGTTGCCAGCGCCGTACATGAGAATGGAATTGTCCAGCACTGAAGTGCCGTCGGCGTCCTTGGCTTCGTCCAGTTTCTTGATGAACTTGGCGAAGCGCTGCATGTACCAGTACTCAATTTCGCCCATCCACGCGAGATTCTGTTCCGGGGTATTGCCGGAGCGATTTTCGTTGTTCTTGTAGTGCGACGTTGAGTGATGGCCGCCCCGTTGGCCAAGCCAGGTAAACGTGCGGTCGTCGCCGTCACGGGCCAGGATGATGGAGGCGATGCGCGTGGAGTCGGTCACGAACGCCAGATACGCCATTTCCAGCATGATGTCCATCCGGTCACCAAAGTCGCCCGGCGTGCCCGTCGGCGCTTCGACGCCCGGATCCGGCACCGCGCCGAATGTTTCGACCTTGCCGATGCGTTGTTCGACTTCGCGGACACTGGTGAGGTATTCATCCAGTTTTTGTTTATCGCTGAAGCCAAGGTCGCCCTTGAGAGCTTTGGCGTCTTCCAAAACGAAATCCAGAACCGAGCGACGCTGTTCCTTCCGCATCGCTAAATTAGCTTTACGCTCTTCCGGAGAACCCGCCCCAAACAGCCGTTCAAATACAAGCCGAGGGTTCGGCTCGGGCGGATTCGGTGTTGTGGGGGAACGCCACGAAATATTGTACTCGTACTCACAGGAATAGCCGCTGTCACAATTGCCAGTCTTGCGGCTGCCGTCGCTGATCAACTCCAGGGACGGGAACCGAGTCAATTGCCCGATATGCTGGGCCAGCACCTGATCAATGGAGACGCCCGCGTGGATGTCCTTTTCGGATTTGGCGACGCGAGTGCCGGTCAGCCAGACACCGGGAGCGCGGGCATGGTCACCGCCGCCGTCGTTGAGCACCCGCCCATCCGGCGTGGTATAGCGGGCCACGGCGCAATCATGATCGAGGTTCGCGAACACTTGGAGTTTGTCCTTGAATGCGGCCAGCGGTTCATGCGTCTTGCCCAGTTGGAAATCCTTCCCCTCCCCAACCGGATGCCACAATTTCAGGTTCACTCCATTAGGATGGTACAAAAACGCCGTGCGCACAGGCATGCCGGTGGCCGTGGTAGCGGGCCGCGAAAGTTTCGACGCCGCGGAGAGGCGAGGGATGAGGGACTCGAACATCGGCAGTGCAAGGGCGGCGCCCATCCCGCGCAAAAACCGCCGACGCGTGAATTGAGGACCGCGGACCCGTGGGCGAAGTAGTGTGTTCATCGTGTGCTTCCATTGCCCGACTGCCGAGACTCGCTCGGCGCCGGGACCGTGTTGCTCTCTGCCACTGCGCCAGGAGCGGAACCATTCCGTCGCATTTGAAAAGGCGCTGACTCGATTATTCCCATCAATAACGCCGAAAATCTACCGTTTTCTTTGTCCAACCGCTCGACCACTTGATCCACCGATTCCGTGTCGTAATATTCCACACCTCGGCCCAGCGCGTAAGTCATTAGTTTTTCCGCTAGGCAACGATAAAAATCCTTTCGGTGGTTGGTCTTCAGTATCTGCCTCAACTCGCGCACCGACTTGAACTCCTCGCCGCTCGCCAGCTTGCCTGAGCTGTCGATTGGCTGACCATATTCCGTCTCTCGGTATAATCCCATGGCGTTGAAATTATCAAGCCCGAACCCGATCGGATCCATCAGCTTGTGGCAGGAGGCGCACAGGGGATCCTGGCGATGTAACTCCAGCGATTCCCGGAATGTCGGCTCATGGTCCTTGATCTTACCAGCCGCCTGCTCAATTCCGGGAACATCAGGCGGCGGATCGTGCGGCCGCAGCCCCAGTATGTTATCGAGCACAAACACTCCCCGCTTGACCGCAGAAGTGCGGTTCGCGCCGGAAGTCACCACTAACACGCTGCCATGCGTCATGACACCACCCCGAGGGCTGTCCTCGGGCAGCGTGACCAACTGCATCGCCGACCCCTTGACGTCCGGAATGCCGTAGTAATCTGCCAGGCCCTCATTGAGGTAGGTATAGTCGCCCGCGATGATTTCCAGAATGCTGCGATCCTCCTTCACAATGCGGTCGAAATACATTGTCGTCTCGTCCTTCATGGCTTGACGGATGGCAGCCGTCAGCATGGGTTTGGCGGCGGGCTTACCTTCCCGCTTGAGCACCTCCGTCTCCACGATCGTCCATTTCATCACATTCCGGGTTTGCAGCCATTGCCCGGAAAAATTCTCGATCATCCGAGCGGCAAATCTATGGTTCGACATCCGTTTGATCTGGCCGTCCAGGTTCTTGCGCAACTCCCCCTTGGCCGCGAGATTCAGCAACTCGTCATCGGGCATGCTCGACCAGAGAAAATAGGACAGCCGACTCGCCAGCGAATACTCGTCAATCAGAGACCAAGGCTCGCCCGGTTTAGCCGCCACGGTCCGTGTGACTCGAAACAGAAAACGCGGGGAACAGAGCACCTTCGCCAGCGACGGCTTCACGCTGTCGTCAAACAGTCCGGTCTCCCTGTAACGCTGTTCTATCTCTCCCGCGAGACGATTCAGAGTCGGCTCATCCAGCGGGCGGCGAAACGCCCGCAACCCGAAAGCCGCCACACCCTGCCGGATGTAATCCCGTAATGCCTCTGCCGCCGCTGGAGCATCGTCTTTGGCGAAAAACCGCCGAGCCTCCAAAGTCGGCTGGGCCGTGATGCGAAGATGAGTGATTTTCAACTGCGGTCCTGACGGCGGACCCGCTCCTCGTCCGCCTCCGCGTCCGGCGGGGAGAGCGCCCGGCACTGTCACGTTGATCTTGAACATGTGCGGCTCAATGCTCCACAATCGGTCGAAGGCAAACTCGTATTTCTTCGGATCGGCGGTGAAATCCCGTTCCAGCAACACTTCCAGTGGAGCAACACCGGACTGCTCAGCGACAACAAAGTGGCAAATGTTCGTCGCGATGCCGGTTCTCGCGGTGTCGTTCGTCGCCGGCGTTCCGCCCATCACTTCGATCTCGAATACCACCCGGAACGAGCCGGGATTCTTGTTGCGATAGGCAAACACGACCTCAGGCGATCCGCTGAACGACAGCCGGTCCCCGCCAGCGTTGTTGTTTCCCCGGAACGCGCTGCCCGGAACCTCGAACTCGCGGCCTCTTTCCGACGGAAACGCGCCATCCAGCGAGACTTCGGCAGCCTTCAAATACTTTTCCAAAATCAACGGCGACATCGTCAGCAAATCGGCGATGTTGTCCAATCCCAGGCCAGCGGCGTCCGGCGGAAACTCGTCGTCCGTGTTGTAATCCACTCCCAAAAGCTCGGCGATGGTATTGCGGTACTCCAACCGGTTCAGTCGATGAATCGTCACCCGGCCGGGATCGGGATTGTTCCGATCGATTCCGAACGCCCCGTACTTGATCCAGTCCGTGAGTTGCTTCTGCTGTGCTTCGCTTGGCCTCGGTTTGCCCGGCGGGGGCATCACTCCCGCCCGCACGTTTTTCATGACCCCAAGCCACTGCCCCTTGTGGGCGATTCTGTCTGCATCGTCCTTGAACCCATCCAGCGACATGTTCCCCTTATTCGCTCCGTCGGCATGACAGTCGAAACAAAATTGTTCGAGAATCGGCTGGATGTCCCTGTGAAATTCCTCGGCAGCCCCGGAGGCACTCAGCGCGGAAGAGCCAGCCGTCGGCAATGGCTGTGGCAGCGGGACGGCTGCTACCAACTGGATCGCTAAAGGCAGAGAACCCGCGATAGCCAAGATCAACAACGGGCGAACAGACGCGATCGATCTGCCTAGTTTGCTACAAAATCGTTGCGTCATGGTTTATAGACATTTCCTTTTCAAGGCGGACGCCACCATAGCGATCCAAAGCGATGGACACCAGAAAAATGCCCATCGAATCCTGCGGCGCCAGGGTTGCTCTAAAGTCCGATAGGACCTGTGATCGATTAGAATGACGTCCCCGATGCGGCGGCTCATTTTTGTCAGGAACGTCTCGATGAAACGCCTGCGATCCTGGTCATCGTTGAAAATTGGTTCGCGGCGATTCCCACGATTCATGACCGGGTAGATCGCACCGGGATACTGCACTCGCAACTTGCCTGGCATGCGGATCAACTGACAAAGCAATACAACGGCGTCAACGCCGATTCTCCACCAGCCGCGACTGACCCATTTTCTGACCACTGGTTGACCACGACCGTGGAGCAGCAGTGCTCATTTTGGGTTCCGACCACCTGAAGGCGGGACCCCGTGCGTTCCCCAGGCATGTAGTCCCGGCTTCAGCCGGTGGGGCACCGACACTTCCAGACGCGTTAGATTGTTTGACGCTAAAAACAGCAGTTCATCCGAAAGAAACGAAAGAAGCGAAAG
>CAMAWP010000019.1 GCA_945861765.1 Akkermansia muciniphila
TGACTCAGTCGCCATCGACTCCACTCCGGCTGGGCTGCCAACAGTTCCCTCACTTGCGCCACTTCTTGGCTCCCCATCCGCCGCCCTTGCATGATCTCGTGCTCGCTCACTGCCCAGGAGCATGGCCGAACCGGAGCCAAGAGTCCCGCGCAAAGTCAGACTATTTTGCCGGATGCCCAAGGCCCCATTCCGACCTTCTTGGATCTTCCGGCCCCTCGGCCGCAGGATCGACTTCTACCTTCCGCTTTATTCCTCTGCAAAAATCTGAGATGCGCACGGCCGGATCGCCGGATCCCGCCCAATCGCGTCGCCCCGTCACCATCGGCGGGTGCCCCAAGCGCTGCGATCTATTTCAGCAGACGCCAGCCCGATGAGTCGGCGCTCAGCGCCGTGTGACTTTTGTACCGGTCATAGACCCGGTGCATGTCGTCGATGGTATCATAGAAACTCACGATGTGAGTTACGTTAAAGGATTCGCCCGCTTTCACGGGCTTGCCGTGGATCTCCTCGATCATGACGATGATGCCGCCGGGTCGTTGGCTGCGCCAGGCTTCATACACCACCGACGGTTCGAGCGTGAGCCCTGCCAAACAGGGACCGTCTGACGCTGGAAGCGGACGGCGGGGGTGCTGAGCCGAGCACGATTGACACCCGATTCGTTGCGCGGAATCTCGGATCTTAAAAATCGCCTAAAAAGCACGTTGTCCGTTGAGCTCACATCCGTTAATCTTTGTGGCATGCGAATCTCTTGTTCACTCAATTTGGTGAGGCGCCAGGTTGTTGTGAAAGAGCCGCCCGCGGGGTTCAAAGCTGCGCACTCTCGCTCGTTCTGGGCCGCATGTTTCCTTGTTCTCTGCCGCCTGGCCGCCGCAATGGGCGGCACGGCCAGAGCCGAAACCGAGCCGGACTCGGTGCGCTTCGAGGAGCACATCCGCCCCCTCTTCAAGGCGATGTGCTTTCATTGCCATGGGGAGGAAAAAGAGAAAAAAGGAAACCTGGACCTGCGGCTGGTTCGCTTGATCAAGGCCGGAGGCGAGTCTGGCTCCGTGCTGACCCCGGGAGATGCGAAAGGCAGTTTGCTCTGGCGTAAGATCCATTCCGACAAAATGCCCGAGGGCTCCAAGAAGCTCACTCCGCCCCAAAAGGCGCTGGTTTTCCGCTGGATCGAGCAAGGCGCTCTCACCACCGATCCCGAGCCTTTGGACGGGGCCGATGCCCGGTTCTCCGCCGTGGAACTCAAGCACTGGGCTTTTCAGGCGGTGACCCGCCCGGAAGTTCCGCAGGTCGAGGGATACGCGCTTTCCACCCCGGTGGATGCCTTCATTGCACGCCGCCTCGCGGATCGAGCTCTGCCATTCTCCCCGCCGGCCGACCGACCGACTTTGATCCGTCGCGTCACCTTCGACTTGACCGGCCTTCCGCCCACCCCGGAGGCAGTCCGAGCCTTCAACGAGCACCATGCGCCGAACGCTTACGAGCGCCTCGTGGATCGCCTCCTCGCCTCCCCTCAATTCGGTGTTCGCTGGGGGCGGCATTGGCTCGACCTTGCGGGATTTGCCGAAAGCGAGGGCGGGGTCGAATCCGACCCGAAGCGGCCGCACGCCTGGCGTTACCGGGATTACGTCATCAACTCGTTCAACGCCAATAAACCCATCGATGCCTTTATCCGCGAGCAACTCGCGGGTGATGAGATGGCTCCCCCAAACCCGCCGGATCCGGGCAACGCGCGCCAGATCGAGCTCTTGACCGCATCCGGCTTCCTGCGCATGGGGCCCGATCCGACCCAAGCGAACGACACCTTGGATAACCGCAACGCAGCGGCCGCGGATTCCATTAAAGTGCTGAGCACCGCAATGCTGGGGCTCACGGTCGGTTGCGCGCAATGCCACGACCACAAGTACGACCCGATCACCATCGATGACTATTACGCCTTTCGAGCCATTTTCGATCCCTTGTTCCCGTTGAGAGGCAATGATTGGCGCCGGCCCAGCGAACGTTTGATCGATTTCACCCCGGCGGAGTTGCGGGCCAAGGCCGAGCGGATTGAAGCGGAAGCGAAAGTGGTCGAGGACGAAATCAACGCCCGCAAGCTCGAACTCGGCAAGGAGATCCTCGCCAAAAAGCTGGCGGATGTGCCGGAAGAACGTCGGGACGAGGTGCGCCTCGCGAACGAGGCGGCCGAGAAGGATCGCAACGAACGGCAGCGCAAGTTGCTCGAGGACTACCCGATGGTGAAATCCCCTCAATTCATCGCCGGGTTCTTGGTCGAGTACGAAAACGCCGCTCACCGCAAATTCGAGAAGGAGTCGGAGAAAGTCGCTGCCATCCGGGCAACAAAACCGCCGAAACGCCTGGTGATGATCGCGGACGAAAAACCCGGTATCGCCCCCGTCAGCGCCGTTTTGTTCCGCGGGGATCCCGCAAGCCCCGGCGCGCCTGTCTCCCCCTCGGAATTAGCCGTGCTCCGGCGCCACCCTCCGCTGCCGTCCCTGCCGAGCAAAGATCCGAGTCGTCCCACGACCGGAAGGCGCCTCGCCTACGCCCGGCATTTGACCAGCGGCGCTCATCCCCTGACCGCCCGCGCCTTTGTGAATCGGCTGTGGCTGCATCACTTCGGTCGAGGCTTGGTGGCTACTCCCAATGATTTCGGGCTGAATGGGGACCGCCCCTCGCATCCCGAGCTCCTGGATTGGCTGGCCGACGAATTCGTTCGCCATGGCTGGGATCAAAAACGACTCCACCGGCTCATCCTTTTGTCAACCGCCTATCAGCAACAATCCCGCCGAACGCCACGGTTGGACGCGCTCGACCCGCAAAACGAACTCGTCGGCAGAATGAACGTGCGCCGCATGGAAGCGGAGGCGATTCGCGACTCGGTCCTGGCGGTCAGTGGAACATTGAATCGGGCTCTGGGAGGACCCAGCGTCCCAGTCACGGTCAACGGAGAGGGAAAGGCGGTCCTCGGCGAACAGAAGTTTCGGGACGGCCTGGTGTCTGGGATCGAGGACGCGAGCCAAGCCAACGCCTTCCGCCGAAGCATCTATGTGGAGGTGCAACGCTCCCTCCCGCTGAACATGCTGCTCACGTTTGATCAGCCGGAAATGAACCCGAACTGTGATCTCCGGCGCCATTCGACCGTAACCACACAATCCCTCTGGTTTCTCAACGATGAGTTCTTGGTGCAGGCGGCGGACGACCTGGCACAGCTCATCCTCGACAACTCACCCGGCGATCCGGAATCCCAGCTCCGCAGCCTTTATCGGCGCTTGTTCGCCTCCGACCCCTCCCCGGAGGACGCCGCCTCGCTCGTCGCTTTCCTCGCGCAACAATCGGACTATTTCCGAACGAACCCCGATCCGGAGTTTGAGAAGCGCGTTGGATCCGCGGGCAAGGCCAAGGCCCCGTCCAAGCGCGCTCTGAGCGCGCTCTGCCAGACCCTGCTCGCTTCAAACCGGTTCCTCTACATCGACTAGGTTACATGATGCCAAATCTCATCCACTCCCAAGCACTCTGTTCCCGCCGGCACATGCTCCGCACTTCGGCCTTCGGTTTGAGCTCCGTCGCGGCTGCTTGGTTGCTCAAGCACGATGGCTTGCTTGGGGCGGAACCCGTCAAACCTCCGCTCGAACCCCAATCCTACGATCTGCTGCCCAAATCGCCGCCGCGGCCAGGCAAAGCCCGGGCGATGATCTCGATGTTCATGTTGGGCGGCCCCAGCCAAATCGACCTTTTTGACCCAAAACCAGAATTGATCAAACGCCACGGCCAGTCGTTCCCGGGCGATGTCAAGTGGGACAACCCCGCCCAAGCCAGCCGGGAAATCATGGCGCCGCTCTGGAAATTTCACCGCCATGGCCAATGCGGCATGGAGCTTTCAGAACTCCTGCCCCACTTGGGCGGCGTCGCTGACGAAATCACCCTGATCCGTTCCATGAGAACCGGGGTGAACAATCATGTTCCCTCAAATTTCGCTCTGACCACGGGCAAACCCGAGCACGGACGAGCGGTGCTGGGAAGCTGGCTGGCCAGCGCTCTCGGCAGCGTGTCCCAGGATCTCCCCGCCTTCGTCGCCTTGACCGACCCGCGCGGTTTACCCTTGCTCGGCGGGGAAAACTGGCATCACGGGCGCCTTCCCTCGATCTACCAAGGCACGATGGTGCGTCCGACCGAACCCCGTATCTTCAACCTCGCCCCGCCCAGCCGTCTCCGCGGCGCCTCCCAGTCGGCGCAGCTCAGCTTGCTGCATTCGCTCAACCAGCGGCACCTCGCGGAACACCCCGGCGAGAACGAACTCGAGGCGCGCATGGCGAGTTACCAACTGGCTGCCCGCATGCAGTTAGCCGCCACCGAAGCGTTCGATATCTCCAGCGAATCCGAGATGACACGCCGCCTTTACGGGATCGACCAAGACGTGACGCGGGATTATGGCACGCGCTGCCTCATCGCCCGGCGCCTCGTGGAACGAGGTGTTCGCTTCGTCCAGATTTTCTGCAACGGTCAAACCTGGGACCACCACGGATCGATCAACACCGCTCTCCCGGCTCGCTGTCGCGAGATCGATCAACCCGCCGCCGCTTTGGTCCGCGACCTGCAACAGCGCGGCCTCCTCGATTCCACCCTCGTGCATTGGGGCGGCGAGATGGGGCGTCTTCCCGTCATTCAGTTTCGAGATGGGCTCACGCAACGCGACAAAGTCGGACGGGACCACAACACCTACGGCTTCAGCATGTGGGTCGCCGGTGGCGGTTTTCGCGGAGGCCACATCCATGGCGCGACCGATGAGTTTTCGCATCACGCCGTCCAAGGCACGGTCCATCATTATGACTGGCTGGCCACGGTCCTCCACCTGTTCGGCTTGGACCACAACGAATTGAAGTTCCGCGTGGGGCCGAGAGATTTGAAGCTGGTGGAAAATGCCGAAGCCCGCGTGGTTCAGGAGTTGCTCGCGTGAGCCAAACCGAAACAAGTCTGAGGCTTCGGACCCGTCCTCGGCATCGAGGATGCGCAAGCCGGCTGGGCCGCGGAACAACTTTGCTCCGAAGTCCCGTCAAGGGTTTGGCCCGAGCGTGCGTGCGGCCGCAATTCTGCCAGCGCCCACTTTCGCGGACAAAGATCACCGCGGCGCCGGTGCGATTTTGGAGAGGCGCGAAGATGGCCGCGCTGATTCTGCTTGGCATCACCTGCCTGTTTTCAGTCGACGCGCTCGCGGAGATGAAGGCGGGCGCCAGCCGGCGCAATGTCACGCTGCCCCAACTGCTGGGAAATCCCGATGTCCACGACCCACTCTTTGCGCAGGTTCTGGTGATGGACGACGGCAAGAACGCTGTGGCCATCATCTGTTTGGACATGGTCCATCCCTGGTTCCCCGAAGTGCGCGAAAGGATCCGGCAGCAGCTCCGAATCGCCTGCGTCTTGGTCAACTGTTCGCACGCTCACCAGGACCATAGACGTGGTTACAACGAGCGATGGAGGAAGGCTGCGGGCGACCTGATCTACGAAGCAGCGGCGGAAGCTCAGAAAAACTGCGTGCCCGTTTCCCTGTTTACCGGCCGGGCACCGGTGGTCGTTGGCAAGAATCGATACGGCGCCGCTTTCACTCAGGACATTGTGCCCTGGGTGAATGTGCTGGAAGCTCGCGCAAGGGACGGACACACCGTCGCGGTGCTCTTCGAGCATCCGGCCCATCCGGTGATGACGCTCGAAGCTCCCGAGGGAATCACGGCAGACTTTCCCGGATATGCCGTGGCGCGTGTCCAGGAGGAACTCGGCGCTGACGCCATCGCGATGTTCGCTCAGGGCTGCGGCGGAAACGTCAACGCCGAGCCGGTGGGATTCAGCGTCAAGAGTGGTTGGTACGAAAATGCAAAACGAGAAGGCAGAAAGCTGGGGGACGCTGTGCTCGCAGCCATGCGTCACAGCACGGAGATTAAGGCGGACACGTTCACGACGCGGTCCAAAACCATCCTGCTCCCCTTGCGCGTGCCGACGATGCAGCAGTGGGAAAAGCAGCTGGTTCAGCTCCGACAAACGAACCCGGAGGATCAGGCCATGTTGCAGTCGCATCAACGGGTCAAGGGCATCATCGAACGCGGCGAACAACCCGGGCTGCCGCAGGAAATCAACCTGGTTATGTTGGGTTCGGAGTGGGGCCTGGTGGCGGTGGCCGGTGAGCTGTTCACCGAGTATGAGCTCTGGATCAACGCTCTGGCGCCGTTCAACCATACGATGGTCTTCGGGTTCACGAACGATGCCGCAAACCCGTTCGAAGAGCATTATGTGTCCTACATCCCGACGGACAAGGCGCTGGCGCTCTCCATCAAACATCCCGATCAAGCGAATCGCAGTTGCCGCGACGCCCTGCGCGTGCACAGCCCCACGACGCACGAGGGCGTGCGCCTGCCTTATGCCGTTGGCATTGAAACGCTGATCAAGGGAACGATTGCGTCCCTGTGGGCGCCATGAATGCGAAGGGCGCACAACGCGAGGGCTCCGTCGGCCTTCAGCGACCCTTGATGACAGACACGGAACCATGAAAGCCGCAATGAAAGTGAAAGCCTTGGTAGTTCTGATGCTGCTGGCCGGCAGCGCGGCCCTGCTGCCGCTCCATGCCCAGGCGATGAAGGCCGGAGCCAGCCGGAGAGACGTCTCTGTCCCTGAACTGCTCGGTCAGCAGCCGGTCCATGACCCGCTCATGGCGAGCGTTCTTGTGCTGGACGACGGGAACAACTCCGTGGCGATCCTCTGTCTCGACATGATCGCTCCCTGGTTCCCCGAGGTTCGCGAGAAGATCAAGAAGGAGCTGGGTATCACGCACGTTTTGGTGAACTGCTCGCACACGCATTCCAACGGCAGGGGTGTCGGGTCGACTCCCGAATGGAGGGACAAAGTCGGAGCATTGATTTACAAGGCAGCGGAGGAAGCGTCCGCCAATCGAGTGCCGGTGTCACTGCATGCCGGCCGCCAACCTGTTGAAATCGCGCACAACCGGTACGGCGATGCTTTTACTCAGGAGGTCGTTCCCTGGGTCAATGTCCTGGAAGTTCGCCGGGAAGACGGCAAGCCGCTCGTCGTCCTGTTCGAGCATCCGGCTCACCCGGTCATTGCGATGACACACCCCGGTTTGAGCGCCGACTTTCCCGGTCACGCGGTCAGACGGATCAACGACGCGTTGGGTGATCATGTTATCGCCATGTTCGGTCAGGGCTGCAGCGGCAATATCAACGCCAATCACGTGGCCGGCGGCCATCAGCACGCTCAAACAGCGGGAAGAAAACTCGGTGATGCCGTGCTCAGAGCACTCCGTTCCATGACCCGGATTCAGGCGGGCCGGATGACGCTGCGGTCCACGACCATCCAGCTCTCTCTTCATCTGCCCACGCGGGAGCGGTGGGAACGGATGATCGAGAGGATCAAGGCCGGCGGCGAAGTGCCGCCTCGCGAAGGCTGGCCCGACAACGCAGAGACGCTGAAATCCATGATGACCCTGAAGGGCATGATGGAACGTGGCCAACCGCCGAAAATGCCCATGGAACTTAATGCCGTCATGCTCGGTTCGGAATGGTGCCTGGTGGCGATGGCGGGCGAGGTCTTCACCGAGTACGAAATGTGGATCAACGCATTCGCACCGTTTGACCACACCATGGTCTTCGGTTTCACGAACGCCGCCGTCGGCGCCCGCGATGACGAGTACATCGGGTACGTTCCGACCGGCCGGGCGCTGGCGCTTGGTGTCAAGACGCCCATCGTGGCCGAGACGGCGTGTATTGAGGCCGGTTTCTTCCCCGGGTTCTTCCATGGCGTCAGAGTCGAGGGAGCGTATTCCAGTTACGCCGTTGGCATCGAGAGCCTGATCAAGCAGGCCATTACAGGGCTCTGGACCAAGAATCAACCGTAGTGGGTTCAAGTCTCAACATTCAATCAATGGGCTTCGATTTTTTTTCTGGCGGCCAGTCACCGGTGCGCACCTGAGGTTTGACACCCGCATTCCCACCCCGATAGCATCACACCACTCACACCACTCCTACGCCATGCCCCGACCCGAACGAACGTTACCCCTCTTGTTCCTCACCGCCCGCGTTCACTCGTCCCTGCGCCGGATCCAAGGCGCAGCGTGGCTCCTGCTGGGCCTGGTTTGCGCCTCCGGCGCTGCGGCGGCGGACTGGCCGGGTTGGCGCGGGCCGTCACGGGACGGCCATAGCGCCGTCGGCGGTCCGGCGCTCCGCGGACTGCCGGCCGAACCCCGACGGGTCTGGCGCCTCAAGATTGGCGACGGGCTTGCGGCGCCGGTCGTGGCCGGGTCACGCGTTTACTATCTTGACGCGCAGGACACGAAGGAGACGGTCCACGCCATCGACCGCGAAACGGCCGAGGAGGCGTGGAGAGTCACGCTCGACGATGGCTTCAGGAATGGCCAGACCGCGCCGGGGCCGCGCTGCACGCCTCTCGTGGACGGCGATCGCATCTATGTTCAATCGTGCCGGGGTGAGCTCCAATGCCGGGGCACGAGGGATGGCCAGTTGCACTGGCGGGTCAACTTCCTTCGCGATTTCCGGTCCGAGGCCCCCGCCGAAGTTGGCAACAACAAGGGGGCGCAACGCCACGGGTTCACGGCGGCGCCGTGGGTTGAAGGCAACAAGTTGATCGCGCTTGTGGGTGACACGCACGGCGCCGGAGTGGTGTGCTTTGACAAGCGGACCGGGCAGGTTCTGTGGAAATCCCAGAACGACCGTGCGGCCAACGCAGCCCCCGTGATCACCACTTTCGCCGCGACGGCGCCCCGTCAAATTGTGGCGTTCACCGTTGAAGGGTTGATCGGGGTAAACCTCGACGACGGCGCATTGCTCTGGCGTGTGCCGATGACCACCACCTACGGCCGGCACGTCATGACCCCGGTCGTGGTGGACGGCATCGTCATGGTGTCATCGAAGGAGAACGGTCTCATCGGGGTTGCACCGGCACCGGACCCGGTCACCCATTCTTGGCGAGCGCCGATCGTCTGGGAGGCGAAGGAGATCTTGGTCAATTTTTCAAGCCCTGTTGCGGTGAACGGGCATATTTATGGACTCGGTGCGGAGCGAAATCTCTTCTGTGTCGAGGTCAAAACCGGCGTGGTGAAATGGTCCAAAGGGGGGTTCGCAACCCAGTCCGCCGAGAAGTCCCATCTCGCGTTGGTCGCTGTTGGGAGCAACCTCCTGGCGCTCACGGAAACCGGCGAGCTGGTGCTGGTGGCTGCGAATCCGACGGAATACCGCGAGCTGGGCCGGACGCAGGCCTGCGGATCGAACTGGTGCAATCCGGCTTATGCCGACGGACGCCTTTATCTGCGCGATGGTAAGGAACTGACCTGCCTTGAGCTGACGCCCTGATTCAATGGGTTCGCGTCTGCGGCTGGGCTGCGATTGCCTCGACAATGGCCGCGTGGCGGTCGAACCGGTTTTGATGTTGTGCGTGAGCTTTCTCCAATATCTGGATGGACTGCCCGACCGCCAGGCAGTGGAGATGCTGCGCTATCATGCGGGTTGGAACTTCGCCCTGAACCGTCAACTGGGCGACGAACTCTTTCACCACACGACGCTGTCCAACTTCCGCCAGCGCCTGCTGGAAAACAAACAAAGCGCCTTGGGCTTCCAGACTATTCTGGATGCGCTGGCCGAAGCGGGACTGGTCTCGCGGCAAAGCCGGCAACGGCTGGATTCAACCCAAATGTTCGGCTTAGTAACCAAATAAACCCTCCAGCTCTGCTGGAGGACTCCCGAAGTTTGACAGCTCCGGGAGTGTTGCAGAGTCTCCGTTTCGTGAACTGCTCAAAGTTTACGAAAGGAGACCAGAATGAATACGTTCAATAGTCTGAAGCACACGACATGGGAATGCAAATATCACGTGGTATTCATACCGAAGTATCGGAAGAAAGTGTTGTATCAGCAGTTGCGGAGGGAACTTGGAGGGGTGTTTCGGGAGTTGGTGAAACGGCAGGAGAGCGAAGTGTTGGAAGGGCATCTGATGGCCGATCATGTGCATATGCTGATCTCGATCCCGCCGAAGCATTCGGTGTCGGCAATAATGGGGTTTGTGACAGGCAAAAGCGCCATTCACATTGCGCGGGTGTATGCTGGCCGGAGACGAAGTTTCGTGGGCCAGCATTTTTGGGCGAGGGGATATTGGGTGTCGACGGTAGGGAAGAACGAAGCGGCAGTGCGTCGATACATCCAGGAGCAGGAAAAGGAAGACCAACGCCTGGACCAACTGGAGCTACCGGCGCTTTGAGCGCCTCACGGAACAACTAATCCGCTTTGAGCGGTTCACGCTATTTCAAGCCTCCGGCTTTGCCGGAGGTCGTTGACTGAGCCGGATGAGCCGATTGGATTGCGTGCGGGAAAGCTTGCGGCTGGCTTTGCCGGAACTGGAAGGGATGGTGGGGCCGGAGGCGCGTCCGGTGTTTTGGCTGGAACTGTGGGAGCGTTATGTGGAAAGCCAGACGGACTATCGGGCCGGCAGTGAGGCGCTGGCGCGCAAGCTGGTGGAAGCGGGCACGGACACGGCGCGCTTGCTGGAATGGGCGCGCGGCCAGTCCAGGGACCACTTCACGCCGGGTGCGCAACTGACGCTCTTGGAGCGGGTCTTTGGCGAACAATTTGAAATGAGCCAAAGCCAGGCCGCGCCCAAAAACAAAGGAGAACTGAGTTCGGATCGGGTGCAGAACCCGCACGATCCGGAAGCGACTTATGCGGTCAAAGGCGAAGGGAAAAAGAAGAAAGAACACGTGGGCTACAAAGTGCAAGTGGCCGAGACGGTCACGCAAGCCGAGCTTGGGCCCGGAGAGCCGACGAGCAATTTCATCACGGGAATTGTGACGCATGCCGCGCACCAGAGCGACCCAGCGGGCGCCGAAAAGATGGAAGCCGAGCAAGCGGAGATGGGGTTGGAGAAGCCGCCGGTGCAGTACGTGGATGCGGCGTATGTTTCGGCGGAGAAGCTGGCGGGCGCGCAGGCCGAGGGTCGGCAATTGATCGGGCCAGCGCTCTGTGCCCCGCACAACAACGGCGGACGATTCACGGCCGAATCCTTTGACATTGAAGTCGAGCAGCGGCGGGCGCTTTGTCCTGCCGGCAAACTCAACACCCAATGCAGCCGGCTGGAGAACCAAACCACAGGCCAGGTGAGCTATCGCTTGGAATGGGGCCAGGACTGCCAGCAATGTCCGCTGCGAGCCCAATGCATCGGACCCGACCAATCGCATCGCACTCTGGTTGTGGGTGAACATCACACCGTATTGCAAGCGCGGCGCAAGGAACAAAAGACGGAAGCCTTTGCCAAAGAGATGAAACACCGTAATGGGATTGAGGGCACGCAAAGCGAGTTGGTGCGGGCGCATGGGATTCGGCGGGCGCGCTATCGAGGCTTGGCCAAAGTGCGGCTACAGAACTATTTTGCGGCTGCGGCCTGCAACGTGAAACGGTGGATCAACCGGAAAGTGTGGAACTTGAAACAAGCCAGTTCGGTGGCGGCCGTTGGGACGGCACACTGAGCGTCCCCATCGGAGACAATCCTCGGAGAAAAGTCGCGATCAGCCTCGCCCGCTCTCCTTTGAGCGCTCACCGGTGCAAAAACCCGCCGCGAATGACCGAGCTGCTGATCAGCCGTTCCCGGATTCACCATGGACGCCATCAGCGCAGAAAGGCTCTCAGCGATCTCAATGCAGATTCTCTTATCCACTGCATAAACCAACCTCTGCTGAAAAACCCCCAGCATCACGCCAGAATCATTCTCAAGAACTGACCCCAAAGGCTGTGGGTTACGCGAGGATGGATCGCAGCACCTGTCCCTGCACATCGGTCAGGCGAAAGTCGCGGCCGCCGAAGCGATAGGTCAGGCGCTCGTGGTCCAGACCGAGCAAATGCAGCACCGTGGCCCAAAGATCGTAAAACGTGCAGGGATCTTCCACCGCATAATAGCCAAGCTCGTCGGTTGCGCCAAACACGGCGCCTCCCCGCACACCGCCACCCGCCAGCCAGAGGCTGAAGCCAAACGGATTGTGGTCCCGCCCGTCGCTGCCCTGCGAGAACGGTGTCCGGCCAAACTCTCCAGAGAACAGGATGATCGTTTCGTCTAACAGGCCGCGCGCCTTTAAGTCGCGGATGAGTCCAGCGAGCGGTTGGTCCACCTGAAACGCCATCGAGCCGTGGCCCTCCTTGAGCTTGCCGTGTTGATCCCACGGATTGCCCGGACCGCCGGCACCGATGCCGCCGGAGAGGCAACTCAGCTCGACAAAGCGCACACCCCGCTCGATCAATCTCCGCGCGACCAGGCATTGCCGGGCGTAGGCGGCCTTGTTCTTGTCCGTTGCATCGAGCCCGTAAAGCTTCTTGGTCGCGTCGCTCTCGCCGGTGAGATCACACAGCTCCGGCACCGCCGCCTGCATGCGATAGGCCGTTTCGTAGTTGCGAATGGCGGCTTCCACCTGCGGTTCGCGAAGCGATTGAGTGAAACGCTCGTCGGACTCGCGAATGAAGCCCAGCCGGCGCCGCTGCAGAGCGTCGCGTTCGCCCGGCTTGATGTTCGCCAGCGCGGGATCGCGATCCACCTGCAAGACTGACGCCTGATGTTGCGCCGGCAGGTACCCGCTGCTGAACAGCCCAACGCCCCCGTGTGGCACAGCCGCCCCGCCGCTCTGCAGCACAACGAAGCCGGGCAGCTCCTGATTCTCCGAGCCGAGACCATAACACGTCCAGGCGCCCGCACTCGGGTGTCCCAGAAACGGAAAGCCCGTATGCACGGAGTAATTTCCCTGCGCGTGCTCGTTGACCTTGGTGGTCATGGAACGGATCACCGCCAGATCGTCGGCCAGATCCGCAAGGTGCGGGAACAGGCCGGTCATCTCGATGCCGCTCTGGCCGCGCGGCCGCGTCTCCCAGGGGCTGGCCATGATGTTTCCGTTGTCGTTGAACATCGTCGGTTTCACCGGCACCGGCATCGGCTGGCCGTGCCGCTTCTTTAACTCCGGCTTCGGATCGAACGAGTCGAGATGCGACACTCCGCCACTCATGTAGGCGAAGATCACGTGTTTCGCTCGCGGCCGAAAGTGGGCAGAGCGGATGGAACTGGTGAAGGGCGCCGCGCCGAACGCATTGTTCGGGAGCAGTGCCGACAAGGCCAGTGAGCCGAAGCCGAGTGAGCAGAGGCGCAACATCTCGCGCCGGGACAAAATGGTCATTTGTTGAGGATCGCGCATAACGGTTTCATCGGACATAAATGAACTCTTTCAAATTGAACAACGACTGTGCGAAGTCACGCCAGACTTGTGGGTCGTTGCCAAGGCCGTGTTCACGGGCCAGGTCTGCCAGATAGGCGCGGCTTCCGGCCAGTTCCGCGTCGGTTGGCAAACGGGCCAGGGCCTCCTCGAACATCCGGCGCACACGGGCCTCGGCGTCCGCGGTGTCACGCAGCGCGGAATCGGCCCACTGTGCCGACAGTTCGAGGATGAACGGGTCGTTCAGCAGCGCGAGCGATTGCGCGGGAACATTCGTCGTGTCGCGACGGCCGAGCGTGCTAAACGGCTTGGGCGCGTCGAACGTTTCGAGGAATGGACTCAGGAAATTCCTTCGGATGGTCAGGTAAACGCTGCGCCGCCTTTGCTCAGCGGGCGGGGCCAGCGCGTTGCCGCCAGGACCGAACATGGTGGGATCAAGCCGCCCACTCACCGCGAGGAGACTGTCGCGGATCGCTTCAGCTTCGAGCCGGCGCATGCGCGTATGCGAAAGCAGTTCATTGCCCGGATCGATTTCCTGCGCGCGCGCCGGCCCTTCGCTCGACATCTGGTAGGCCCGTGTAGTGACGAGAAAGCGGATCAAATCCTTGAACGACCAGCCCCTGTCCACGAACCGTGTAGCGAGAAAATCGAGTAATTCGGGATGCGACGGCCTGTCGCCCAGGTGCCCGAAATTGTCCACTGTCGCGACCAACCCGCGTCCGAACAGGTGGTGCCAGACGCGATTGACCATGACGCGAGCAGTCAGCGGATTGGCGGCGTTGGCCAGATCGTTGGCCAGTTCGAGCCGGCCACTGAGCCTGGTCTCGTAAGGACGGCCGGAGACCAACCGCACATAAGCGCGCGGGATTGGCTCCATCGGCCGCGTGTGATCGCCGCGCGAGAGGAGCGGCGCATTGTAGCCGGCGGTCTCCAGGACACCGGGCGCGCGACGCGGCAACGGAATCTCCGCCTCAAGACGCCGGTACTCAGCCACGAGTGGGGCGAGCGCCGGCAGTTCCTTCAGAGAAACCGGCAGCAATCCGCCGCGCAGGAACGCGTCGAGGAACACGCGCTGATCCTCGTTGAGTGAGTCGCTTCGCCAGGCGGCCACCGCTTCCGTCAGTTCCCCTCCGATGCCTCTGGCAAACTCCTCCGGCGACTTCGGAAATTCACCTCGCAGGAGGAGGGTCAGCGGGGTTGCCTCGTCCTTCGGCGGCGCCTTGCCATCGTGGAAGACGACACGTTCGACGCCGAAGAACGAGCGCCCGCCTGGGCCCGGCGTGGCACGGTCGCGTGCGCTCACGTCCTCGGCGGTCGCGAATTCCAGATACGCCATCGAACCCTTGCGATACGCGGTGTCGAGCCGCACCCACGTGGGCGCGTCACTGTTGAGCGCTGACTGCGGGAAGATGTTGCCGCTGCCCAGCGGGTAGTTGTCCGTGATCAACCGCACACGCGCGCCTTTGCCGCCGAGCGCGCGGACGCTGATGCTGTCGCTCTCGACCTTGAAGCGCGGCGAGGTGAATATCCCGTTATGCTTTTGCGACAGGCGGTGACTGAAAACCCCCGCGGGCCACAGCCCGGTCAAGACGCGGTCGCCTTCCGGTTCGAGGGAAAAATCGCCAGGCCGCGCGACGGCTTCGGGCGGATTCAACCCGTGCTGGAACCAATGGCTCGCCTCGTCGCCGCTCAGATCCCACGCCAGCTTGAACGGGGCGGCATTGAACTTCTTCCGCTCCCACAGTTCGTCCACATGTTTCTTTGTGAACGCTTGCCCGCCGGATGAGTAAGCCTCCCCGGACTTATCACGCAACTGAAACCAGACATTCAGCGGGTGGTTCTCGCTGCTCGCCGCGGCCTCGAACGCGGCCAGCATTCGGTTGCGTGCGGCGTCGCGTTGGGCGTAGTCGGGAAATTGGTTCGCCAGGGCGGCGCGCTCGAGTTCGATCTCGGCGAGCAATCGCGCCTTTTCCTCGCGCTCGTCCGCGGTCAGCGCCGCCGCGATCTCGGCGGGCGAAACCAGTCCAGGGCCGGCACGGAACGAGTTGGCGATCTCGTTCGTGCCGAGCGGGCGATCGTAGAGCCGGGCTTCTTCGATTTCGCCGGCCAGGAACGGATTGCCGCCGCCAGTATGCCGCATCCCGAAGAGCACGCGCGCGGACTTCGCCTCGAAAGTTCGCAAGGTGTCGCCGACCGGCGTGTAGGGCGAACCGTAGGGCGCGCCGTTGCGGAAAAGAGCAATGCTGTTGTCCGCGCGATAGACGATCGCCAGATGGACCAACTCTTCGGATTTGCTCGTTTCAGCCGGCCCATTCGCGCTTCGGGTGCGTCGGAATCCATCGCTGCCGGCCATCCATTTCCGCGACTCCTGCTCGGCGAAGACGATGGCGTCGAACACCCCGCCGTTTGCCGACTCGACGCTGAGCGCACCGCCTCCACGCTGTTCGAGATTCGCCAGCGCGACCCAAACTTCGAGTGTCTTCTCACGGAGCGCGCGTTCCAATAACTCCGTGCGGACGAAGGCGCCTTTGCCGTCCAGGATAAGCCGCCCATTGCGGATGACCGCGCCGCCCTGGAGTTGGCCGTGCAAGCCTCCGAGAGAGTCGCGCGCATCGCCATCGAACGTCCAGGCGGCCATCGGCGTGACCGCACTTTCGCTCGCGTTCGCGACATCCCGTGTTCGCAGCACGGCGGCCCGGCCCGCGGCATTGATCTGGGTAATGCGACGTTCCAGGCCCTGGATGCGGTCTCTGATTTCGTCACCGGCCATGGGCAGTCGGTTGGTCGCGCCGTGGCTCAGCGACGCGAGAAGATGCTCGGACAGTTGGCTCGCGGATTTGGCCCAGGCGTCGGCGATCCCGGTCTTGAGGACGCTTTTCAATTTCTCCAACTCGTCGCGATGCACTCGCAGCCGTTCCGGCGTGTCGATGGTCACCTGCGCCGGCCGGCAGCTTGCGAAGATGCCATGGAGGGCATAGTAATCGCGCTGACTGACAGGGTCGAACTTGTGGTCGTGGCAGCGGGCGCACGCGATGGTGAGGCCTTGGAATGCCTTGGAGACAGTGTCGATCTGGTTCTCGACCGTCTTGACCTGTTCATCAAGCGTGTCCACGGGCTGAAACCCATGCTCAACCAGGCGGAGATGCGCGAGGCCCAGCAGGGATTCATTAATCCCATCGGCTTTGTTCCAGCGTGGCGCCGGCAGCAGATCGCCCGCGAGATGTTCGCGGATGAGTTGGTCGCACGGCACGTCCGCGTTGAAGGCGCGGATGAGATAATCGCGATAGCGCCACGCATTCGGGATTTCCGGATCGCCCTCGCTGCCGTGCGTCTCGGCGAAGCGCACGAGATCCATCCAATGCCTTGCCCAGCGCTCACCGAAGTGGGGAGAAGTGAGCAGACGGTCCACCACCTTCTCGCAGGCGTTGAGCGAAAGGTCCTCAACGAATGCACGCACCTCCGCCAGCGTCGGCGGGAGGCCTGTAAGTGCGAATGTAACGCGCCGGAGGAAAGTCCGCTTGTCCGCCGGGGAAGCCGGCGCCAATCCGCGCTCCTCCATTTTCGCCAGGAGGAAACGATCCACGGGGTGATCAGACCAAGCCGCGTTTGCGACGGACGGGACGGCTGGTTTCAGAATGGGCTTGAAACTCCACCAATCCTTGCGCTCGGAAAAGATCCCATCCCAAGCTCCGTCCTCCGTCGCGGCGATCGCCGGTGTCTGATCAGAGCCAAGTGGAACCGGATCCAGATTCCTTTGACCGGCAAACGTGGCCAGAGCCGTCAGAATGCAGATCGAGCCGGCCACCAGGATGAGAATATTCCGACATTTTGACGGGGTTTGCATCCAGGAACCTTTTAACGATCCCCTCACCCGCCCTCCGGGCACCCTCTCCCCATCGGATGGGGAGAGGGGCGGGGTGAGGGGGGCTCCGGCTCCGTCAAGGCTCATGGGCGGGAAGTGTGCCGAACTGCTGAGATGCCGGCGCGAGGCTAAAGGCGGAAGAGGATCGATCATTTTCTTACACGATGAGCGTAAGCCCGGCGGAGACGGGGGGTGCTGTCTGGTTTTCATGGTTTGGAATGTGAGCATGATTGCCAAAGACCATTTCCACAATTCTCTTTTTGACGGAGCCCTGAATTTCGGCCTGATTCTGATTCCATATTTTGGATTCCATCAGCAATTCTTTCGGACTGCGCGCACTTCGTGATCCGTTTGGAGTCCTGGCTTTAGCCGGCTTTCACGCGCCAACCGGCTAAAGCCGGGACTCCAAACCTGCCCTAATGAGAATTGCTGGGATTCCATACTTTGGATTGCCATGAGCTCGCAATTTGGAGATAATAAATTTCTTATGTTGAAAATCATGGGCAAATCGATGGGTCATTTTTGCGACGGGCTTTCACGGCGGGACTTCATGCGGATCGGAGGTCTGGCCCTGGGGGGACTTTCTCTCCCGCAATTGCTCGAGGCGGAGCAGCGCTCCGGCATTCGCAAGTCTCACAAAGCTGTCATCATGATTTACCTGGTCGGCGCGCCGCCTCATCAGGACATGTTCGACCTGAAGATGGACGCGCCCATCGAAATTCGCGGACCGCACAAGCCGATTTCCACAAATGTGCCGGGCATCCAGATTTCCGAGCACATGCCCTATTGCGCCCGGATCATGGACAGGCTGGTGCCCATCCGCACTATGTATGGCTCCCCGAACGGGGACCACGATTCTTTTATTTGTTACACGGGCCGGCCGGTGCCGAAGCAGCCGCCAGGCGGGTGGCCATCTCTGGGTTCGGTGCTCTCGAAGCTCCAAGGCCCGTCCGAGCCGATGGTTCCCGCCTTCGTAGGTCTGGCGCCCAAGGCGGGGCATCCGCCCTACGGTTCCCCCGGACATCCCGGTTTTCTCGGTCCCGCCCACTCCGCTTTCCGCTCAGGCGGCGCAGGGATGCAAGACCTGAAACTCAATGAGATCTCGCTCGACCGCCTGCAGGATCGAAAGGCGCTGCTGGCCGGCTTCGATCAGTTTCGCCGCGAGATCGACCACAGTGGTCTCGTCGAAGGCATGGACGCCTTCAAGCAGCAGGCCTTTAACATCCTGACCTCGAGCAAACTGATGGAAGCATTCGATTTGAGCAGTGAACCCGCGAAGGTGCGGGAGCGCTATGGCAAGGGCGATTCGAGGAATTACGGCGACGGTGCGCCGCGCAATTGCGAGCATTTTCTGATCGCCCGCCGCCTGGTGGAAGCAGGCGCCCGTTGCGTCACCCTCAACTTCGGACGCTGGGATTTCCACAGCAATAACCACAGCGAGTTGCTCACGCATCTGCCCTTGTTTGACCAGGCCATGAGCGCGCTCGTCGAGGATCTTCATCAGCGCGGCCTGGACAAGGACGTGGCGGTGGTGGCTTGGGGCGAATTCGGGCGCACACCGCAGATCAACCCAGACGCCGGTCGCGATCATTGGCCGCAGGTCGGTTGCGCTTTGCTCGCGGGCGGAGGCATGAAAACCGGCCAGGTCATTGGCGCGACGGATCGCCTCGGCGGAGCCATTGAGTCGCGCGGCGTCCATTTCGGGGAAGTCTTCGCCACGCTGTATCACCAACTCGGCATCGACACGAGCCGCGTCACAATTCCTGACCTGTCTGGCCGTCCCCAATATCTTGTGGACGGCTGGCAGCCGATGCCGGAATTGGTTTAGCGCGGGTGAGAACTCCTGGTGTGTTGGGCAGGCATTGGGACCGCCTCCTTGGGCCGAGCGCGGGTCGGTGGACCAGACTTGACTTAAGCGAAAACCGCCTGGATCACCTGGCCATGCACGTCGGTCAGCCGCCGCTCGAAGCCGTTGTGATAGTAGGTGAGGCGTTCGTGATCGAGGCCGAGCAGGTGGAGGATGGTCGCATGAATGTCGTGAACGGTGACGACGTTCTCCGCCGCCTTGTAGCCGAATTCGTCGGTCGCGCCGTAGCTGAACCCTTTTTTCACACCCGCGCCGGCGAGCCAGCAGGTAAATCCGCTCGGGTTGTGGTCGCGGCCCTGTGCGCCCTTCTGGAAGGTCGGCATGCGGCCGAATTCGGTGCACCACACTACCAGGGTGTCTTCGAGCAAACCGCGTTGTTTGAGGTCGATCAGCAGGCCGGCCGTCGGCTTGTCGAGCACGGGGCCGTGGAGGCTGTATTGCTTGAAGAGATCCTTGTGGCCATCCCAGTTGCTCACGCCTTCGCCGCCGGTCTGGTAGGCGCCGTTGAAAAGCTGCACGAAGCGCACGCCCTTTTCGATGAGGCGCCGGGCGAGAATGCAATTGCGCGCGTAGGCGGCGCGAAGCTCGTTCACCTTCGATCCGCCTTCATCCGCGCCATAGAGGCGCAGGATGTGAGCCGGCTCGGTTGAGAGGTTGGCCACTTCCGGAACGGTCAACTGCATCCGGGCGGCTAATTCATAGCTCGCGATGCGCGCGGCCAATTCGCTGTCGCCAGGGAAGAGCTCGGCGTGACGCTCGTTGAGGCGCAGAAGAAAATCGCGCGTCGCGGCGTCGGTGCCGCCTGCGATGGGACCGGGCCGGGCCAGGTTCCGGATGGGATTGGTGGCATTGAAATCGGTGCCTTGAAAGGCTGCGGGGAGAAAGCCCGGCGCCCAATTGTTGACGCTGTTCTGCGGCTTGCCGCGCGGATCGGGAATGGCCACATAGGCCGGCAGGCTTTGGTCCTCGCTGCCGAGCGCATAGGTCACCCAGGCGCCGACGCTCGGGAAGCCATCGAGTGTGTAGCCGGTGGACATGTAGTTTTCGCCGGGACCATGCGTGTTGGTCTTCCCCTGCATCGAATGGACGAAGCACAAATCGTCCACGAGGGCGCCCAGGTGCGGCACGAGATCGGAAACCATCTTGCCGCTCTGACCGCGCGGACGGAATTCCCAAGGGCTTTTGGACAACGCCCCTTGCCCGCCTTGGAACGTGATCAGTTTCTCGTTTCCGGGCATGGGCTGGCCGTGGCGGCGGATCAGCTCCGGCTTGTAATCGAACGTGTCGAGGTGGCTGCATGCGCCGCTGCAAAAGATGACCAGGACGTTCCGGGCCCGAGGGCTAAAGTGCGCCGCCCTGGGCGCGTAAGGCCGCCCCGGTTGGAAGGAAGGACGCAACGCCTCTTTCCCCGACACGTTTGCCGCGAGCAAACCCTGGCGTCCCAGCAAGTGCGTCAAAGCGATGGCACCGAGGCCCAGGGCGGCGTCGGCGAGGAAACGGCGGCGGTTCAGCAGGGGATGAGAGCCGAAGGCTGAACCAGCCGCTTGTCTCAATGCTTCCCGCGCGGCTCCTGACCCCTGCCCTGTGACTTCTGCTGGCTGCTTCATGGAATGAACAAAAACTCGTTGGCGTTCAGCACGGCCCGGCAAAGCGCGGGCAAACCGTGTTCCTCTGCGAACGGCACGGCGCTCTCCGCTTCCGCACGCCCTGGCGCCCGGTTGAAGGCCAGTTGCCACGCCAGTTGCACCTGGGCTCTGAGATCCCGTCCGGCCTCCTTTTTAAGCCGCTCGGAAAACTTTTCGGACTGCTGAATGACGAACCGGCTATTGAAGAGATTCAACGCCTGCAATGGGGTCGTGGACACGCTGCGTCTGGGCATGACGAGACTGCCGTCGGGACAATCGAACGCGCCAAAGATGCCGTCCTGCTCCATGCGGACCTTGAAGGCGTAAACCATCCGGCGCGATTCAGCCGCGCTGAAATCCTCCTTGGGGTGGTAGTGATAAACATTTTCGCGATCCACGTTGTGAAGGAAAAAACCCGGCCCCCCGGCGGTGCGGTCGAGGTTGCCGCTGACGGCGAGGATGCTGTCCCGGATGGACTCGGCCTCGAGTCGGCGCGGCGGGAAGCGCCAGAGCAAACGGCTGCCGGCATCCACACTCAAAGCTTCTGCGCGCGGCGCGCTTGATTGGCGCCACGTTGCTGAGGTGAGAATCCGTCGTTGCAGCGCTTTGACGCTCCAGCCGCGCGCGATGAATTCGCTGGCCAGCCAGTCGAGCAACTCGGGATGCGAGGGCCGCGCGCCGTTCTTCCCGAAGTCGTTGGGCGTGTCCACGAATCCGACGCCGAAGTGGTGCTGCCAGACGCGGTTGACCCAGACGCGGGGCGTCAGCGGATTTTCCGGGCTGGTGATCCAATCCGCCAGTTTCAGGCGGCGCTCCCGCTCCGGGGTATTCGTAGTCAGCGTGAGCGGCTGGAACACGGCCGGCGTGCCGGGCGCTACCGTTTCGCGCTGCTGCATCGGGTCGCCACGGTCAAGCCGATAGGTGGCGCCGGGCTGAGTGAACTTGCCGGCATAGACCATCGGCGGCTTGGCCAAAGAGTCGCGCCGCCCGCGCGCTTCTTCAAGTTCGGCCAGCCACTTTCTGGCTTGTTCGGCTTCCGCCACGGAGGCGCTTTCGAAGCGATACACCGGACCCGTTGGCTTCGCAGCCTTGCCGGTGAAGGGTTCGCGGTCATCGGAACTCGCCACTTGTTGCCACGTGTTGAAATCGCGAGCGGCTTCGATTCGATACTTCGTCGCGAGGCGGTCGCCAAATGCCCCTTCGCGGTCGCGGCCCCACACGACGCGTTCGAGGCGCTCCACCTTCGGGAACTCCAACTGCACCCAGCCGCGTCCGCCTTCATTGGAAATCCAGGACCAACTGTTCCCGAACTTGCCGTCGTTGAGATGTTCCAGTTTGTGAATCTCGAACCCGGACAGCGTGCCTGAGGCGGTGGCCTTCGCGCCAGCGCTCGCCAAAGCGGCGTTGCGGCCGCCAGCCCAGACTTCCAGTTCATCCAGGCATGGCTCGCCGGAATTCGAGGCGAGCACCGTGAAGCGAACGAACTTGGCTTCGACGGGCGCAAGGATTTCCTCGTTTTGCCGCGCGTTGACCGGCGGGCGCAGCGCGCCGGGAGTGGGGTTGTTGGCGGCGCCCGCCGTGGAGGGTTTGACGAGGAAGGGCGCCAGCCGGCGCTCCAGTTTTCCGATGGCGCCGTCAAGTTCTGCCAGCCGCGTCTGGTCCTCGGATGGGATGGGCAGCGCGCGTTCGCCATGTTTCACGCCCGCGAACAAGGCGGCCATGGAGTAATACTCTCGATGCGCGATGGGATCGAACTTGTGCGAATGACAACGGGCGCAGCCGAGCGTGAGACCGAGAAAGGTTGTGCCCGTCGTGCCGACCATGTCGTCGAGTTCGTCCGCGCGCTGCTGTGCGGTCAGCACGGGGTCGGGACTGCCCACAATGTCCACCGGGCCGCCGACGAGGAAGCCGGTGGCCACGTCCACGCCCAGAGCGTCGCCGGCGAGTTGCTCACGGACGAACACGTCGTAGGGCTTATCGTCGTTGAAAGCAGCGATCACGTAATCGCGGAATCGCCACGCGTTGGGACGCTCGCGGTTAGTCTCGAACCCGTTGCTCTCCGCGAAGCGAATCACATCGAGCCAATGGCGACCCCAGCGTTCACCGTAGCGTGGGTCATCGAGCGCCTTGTCCACCAGACGCTCGAAGGCGTCCGGCCTGGCGTCGGTCACGAAAGCCGCGACCTCTTCCGGAGCCGGAGGCATGCCGAGCATGACGAAGTAGAGCCGGCGGATGAGCGTGACACGGTCGGCTTCGGGCGAGGCGGTCAGTGCTTTCCCGGCCAGCTTGGCGGTGATGAACGCATCAATCGGGTTCGCGACAGGTGAAGTGTTTGGCACTGAAGCGGGTGCCAGCGGGCGCACGACGGGTCGAAACGCCCAGTGCAATGCCGCGGGATCCGCCTCTCCACGCTTGCCCTCCGGCCAGGCGGCACCCTGATCGATCCATGCGCGCAGCAAGGCAACCTGTTCAGACGAGAGACGTTTGCCTTCCTCCGCCGGCGGCATAACGATTTCCTTGTCCAGACCGGCGACAAACCGGATGAGCGGGCTCTCGGCGCTCTGGCCGGGGATGATGGCCGGCGCGTGATTTTCGCCGCCGCGCAGAGCGGCGCCCCTGCTGTCGAGCCGCAATCCGCCTTTCTGCTTTTCGAGTCCATGGCAAGCATGGCAATGCTTTTGGAGAATCGGTTCGATGTCTCTGACGAAATCGACCGTCGTTCCGGCCGAGGGCGCAAGCGCGGGGCGGTCAATGTCTCCAACACCGGCGATGAGGCAGAAGCCGGTCGCCCAACTCAAGCAGCCCAACGTCCGGATGACGATAATCGTCCGGTCGAGCGTTGAACTTCGGCCGCCACGAAGAGCGGCGCCGACGAGGGTCGAGTGGTGTTGTGTGGTCACGTTCAACCTCTGGAGTCTGGCCTGCAACATCCTCTCCAGCCATCAGTCTTCCCGGATGGAAGCACGCTCTGACATAAAGACCATATCAAGGTTTCTGGGCGAAGGAACGACCAAGGGCATCGACTGATTCTTCACCGGTTGCCTGGTGCGCGGATCCAGCCACTTGTGAACTTCAGCGTGTCCATCCGCGAAGCTCAACCCCCCCGATCCATTGTGAGTGCTGGCGGGATAATCGATAATGTAAATCCGCGTGGGCGCCACGCCGTCGTTCATGGCGACTGCAAAATCGCCGAAGTTGATGCCGTCGGGATGTTCGTCAATGAACACATAGGCTTTTGACGGGCCCATGAGCGTGATGTCAGACGACTTGCGGAAGACGCGGTATTTCTTCTGGGTCAGGTAGTGCAGCCAGTCATTCCGTGAATTCATCGCCTGGCTCAAGGAAATGCTGCGCACGCGCGGATAGGGCCGGCCGTTAATGATGACTTTGCTTGGATCGGCCGGGCACTTGTAGATGCCCGTTGCCTGCGTGTACGGCCACAGCTTCGCATAATTCGGATCTTTCAGGTAAAGAACATTCGTGTTGTGTTCGTTCTTCGGATCATAATTGATGATGCCCCGGACCCAGCCGGCGCGTTTGTCTTCCATATCGTTCCAAACCAAATTATCGCTGAAATCATCCGCGTACATGATCCACCCCAAGGTCAACTGCTTCATGTTGCTCAGGCACTGAATTCCCTGCGCTTTGGTCTTGGCCTTGGAAAGAGCCGGGAGCAGCATGCCGGCCAGGATCGCGATGATCGCGATCACGACCAGGAGCTCGATGAGCGTGAAAGCGCCGAACGCAGTGCGAGATTGGGGAGTGAGCTTGGTTTTACAGGCGGGGAATTGGGTAGTGCTCATAGGAGAATACGCGGCAGGTTCAACCACAGGGTTAGAGTCGATTACGACATCGTTAAGGTTGAGGTTCTCATTTCTTGTTCACCGCCAGGCAAGATATCGCAACTCGGAGCATTAACAATCCCCCGTTTGGGGGAGTAAATCTTCAATCCGTCGCGCGCGCTCCGGTCTGCGCCTCGGGTGCGCAATGGCAGACCCAACACATGTAAGCAAAAGGCCCGTCTCATTATTTGCTGTAGTATTTGCAGGCGGCGGCGGTGCGAGACCGGACGTGCAGCTTATCATAGATGCTCTTCAAATGGGAGCGAACCGTCTCCACGCTCACCGAAAGGAAATTGGCAATTTCTTTGTTGATGTAGCCTTTAGCCACGTAGGCCAGAACCTCCTTTTCGCGCTTGGAAAGATTCTCGGATTCCTTTGGGGAAGGGCCTTGCTTTTGAAAGGATTGGGCCACTTTGCGCGCCACACTGCTCGACATCGGTGCTCCGCCCCGGGTCACTTCTTGGATGGCCTTCAAGATTTCATCCGGCGGAGTGCGTTTTAACAGATAGCCGCTGGCGCCAGCTTGCAGAGCACGGAAAACCTGATCGCTGTCGTCATAGACCGTCAGCATGACAATCTCCAGTTTGGGCAGGATGTCCTTTAGGCGTTGCACGCACTCGACCCCGGACATGCCTGGAAGATTGATGTCCATCAGCACCGCGTCCGGCATTTCTTTTGGAATCCCGGCGAGGGCTGCCTCCCCTGAGGAATAAGAGCCGAGACAACAAAAGCCGCTGGCCTCATCGACCACCCGGGCCAAGGCCGTTGAAATCCGTGGATCATCCTCGACGATAGCGATGCGAATAGACATCAAGCAACCGGATGCAGCGATGGATTGAGCTGGAGCACGAGTCTAATTTTTGTCCCCTGGCCGGACGCGCTCTCCACCTCCAACTTACCCCCGGCCTGTTCCAGCCGTTTTCTCATGTTGGGCAAGCCGTTGCCGGGAGCGGGCCGCAAAACTTGCTGCGCATTAAAGCCGCAGCCATTGTCCTCGATGGCGATGGAAAAGATACTCTCTTGCACCGACAATCGAATCCAAACCTCAGATGCCCCTGAATGTTTGACGATGTTGTTCAGGGCCTCTTTCACTGTCAGGTAGAGGTTGTGACGAACTTCCGCGGTAAGCGCAATTTCGGGCAGCAGCGTCGGCACATCGATACGACAACGGATTGGAGTAAAACGGAGAAATTCCACAGCGAATTTCGGGAGATAATCTGCCAATTGGTCGAGCGTGTCGTTCTTGGGATTGACGGCCCAGACGATGGCTTCCATGGTTTGGACAATCTGTCGTGCGCCGGTGGAAATCTGCCGAAAGTTCGCTTCCACATAGCGGGGAGCGGCGCTGTTTTTTTGGCCGAGATCGCTGAGGAGCGAAATCTGTGTCAGGCCGGCGCCCAAGTCGTCATGAAGGTCTCGCGCGATGCGGGTGCGCTCCTTTTCCAAGCTATGCTGGCGTTCGAGTCGTTCTAATTTGGTTTGGAGGTTTTTCCACACGATATAGCGGGCGGCGCCACCCAAGGCGGCGACAGTGGCCAGACCCGCGAAGCAAAGGAACCACCAAGTTTTCCAAAACGGCGGAAGCACGATCAAGCCAAGCGAGGCGCCGGTTTCATTCCAAACGCCATCGTTATTGCTGGCCGTCACCCGGAAACGATATGGGCCGGCCGGCAGATGCGTATAGACCGCCGCCCGGCGTGTGCCACTCTCAATCCAAGTCTTGTCCAAACCTTCCATCCGGTACTTAAACTTGATCTTCTCAGGAGCGACAAAGCTCAGCGCTGTATAACGGAATTCCAAGCGTTGAACTCCAGGCAGAATCCGGATCGGATGGGACAAGATGGGAGGTTGGAGATCAGAGGCTGCCTCTGGGCGCAGTTCTCCGTCGATCAACATCTCCTCGATGACCACCGGCGGCAACGATTCATTCAGGGTGATATGTCTCGGGTCCACTCTCACCACCCCCTTGACCGTGGAAAACCAGAGTGTGCCATCGCTCGCCTTCAGGCCCGCGGGATGAAAGCCGCCGGTGCATTCCAGACTCTCCATTCCTTCGTCTTTGCCGTACGAGACGGGATGCACAGAGGAAATCCTCCGGTCGGCCACGTGCAAGAGGTCCTGTTTTTTGATGCGGCTAATTCCCTGATTGGAGCCGAGCCAAAGGTGGCCTTGATCATCTTCGAGGATCTGCGAAATCACATTATCGATCAACCCCTGGCGAGTCGTTATGCTAAGGAATTGTCCCCCTTTCCAAAGACTTAACCCGCCACTGGTGCCGATCCACAGAGTTTTTTCGGCATCCCAATAAAGCGTTCGGACAAAATCGCTGGCCAGCCCATCCTTGCGCGTGCAGGCAGAAAACTTCCCATCAGTCAGGCGATTCAAACCACCGCCGCTGGTGCCGATCCAGATTGTTCCGGGGCGCTCTTCGATAATGGCCGTGACAAAGTTCGCAGACAAACCCTCTTTGGCGCCGTACTGCACGAATGCTCCGTCGCGAAAGTAATTCAGTCCTCCGGCGTAAGTGCCAATCCACAGCCCGCCCGACGAGTCTTCGCAAAGGGCCGCAATCACGTTGTCGGAAAGCCCATCGGCTTTCACGAAATTGACGATCTTGTCTCCGGTTTTCTGAAACAACCCGCCGCCCCAAGTGCCGATCCAAAGACGGCCTTGCTGTCCCGCACACACCGACCAGATACATTCGTTATCGAGCAGATAGTTCACGTGATAAGGCGCAAAAACGTCGTGACGCCAAAGATTCAATCCGCCGCAGTTCGACCCGATCCAGACCTGTTTCTCGTGATCCTCGGCTAAAGACATCGCCACGTCGTGCGACAAACCGTGGCGCGTGGTGAAGGTGGACAGCTTTTTCGCTTTGAGCCGGAGCAATCCGCCGCCGTTTGTTCCGACCCAAATGTTTCCTTCCCGATCTTCGAAGATGGAGGTCACGGAGTTGTTGGACAAACCTTCCTGAGTGGTAAAAACGGTGAACTTCCCGTCGCGCAGCCGGCTGAGTCCGCCCGAGGCTGTTCCCACCCAAACGTCGCCGTTGCGGGCCTCAAAGATTTCCCAAACCATGTCCGGCAACAAGCCGTGCTCCTTCCCAAAGACCGTCGCCTGTCCGTCCTTCATGCGCGCCACGTAGCCATTCGCCCCGCCGATCCAAACGCTGCCGGAGAATCCTTCGTGAAGGGAAGACAACGAGCTGAAACGGGCCGGCTCACCTTCAAAAGGCGGGACGGTCTCCCGGCCCTCTTTCAAGAGACTCAGGGTTGCCGTGAGGACCCAGAGATTGGCGGAACGATCTGCGCAAATCCGATAGACCGCGCGGGAGGCCAGTCCAAAGTGGTTGCGGTCTTCGATGATTTGTCCGTTCCGCAGGCAGTTCAAGCCGGAGGCAGTTCCAACCCACAAGTTGCCCGCGCTATCTTCCGTCATCGAGAGGACCACGTTGTCCGACAATCCTGCGCTGGCGGTGTAGGGGGTGAACTGGCCGCCACGGTAACGGATCAAACCTCCTCCTTCTGTACCAATCCAGAGCGCTCCGGCGCGATCTTCGTACAAGCAGACAATGCGAGGATTGAGGAGTCCTTGAGCTTCTCCAAAAACGACAAACCGAACTCCGTCAAAGCGGACCAAACCGTTAAACGTGCCCAGCCAAAGATAACCATCCCGCGTTTGCAGAATGGCTCGGATCGTGTTGCTCGGTAGCCCATTTTCCGTTTGCCAGACATTGAAAGTGTATTCTCCGGAAACCGATACGGAATCGTCCGGCGCGAGTGTGGTACCGACGGGCGCGAATCGATTCACAGTTATACGCTGGCCTGGATTGACGCCAAAATACTCCGCGCCCATTTCCAGCGGCTTCCGGTCCGCGGAAGATGCGACCAGTTTCCAATCCCCCCCATGCCTCGGCCACTTCGATTTTGTACTCCGTCACCAGCCGGTCGATGAACTTGCTTTCCCGGTCCCGGCCCCAAACTACCTTATTGATGTTTTCGACTGCCGGCAATTCGATGACCACCCAACCTTTGCCTGCTTCGTTTGAAATCCAACTGCGTCCGTTGCCGTAAACACCATCGTTGATGTGTTCCAGCTTGTGAATCCCGTATCCTGGCAAGGTGCCTGAGGCAGTGACTTTTCCGCCGGCCCTGGCTAGAGCGACGTTGCGCGGTTCTGGATTCGCCGTGAAGATTTCCAGCTCGTCCAGGCAAGGCTCGCCCCGGTTTGTCTTGAGAATCGTGAAGCGAACAAACCTGGCGTTAACTGGAGGAAATTCATCGACGTTCCGGCGCGAGTGAACTGGCGGACGCAAGGCCGTGGTGAAGTTGGAGCGACTGCCGCTGTCGTTGGTTCCCACCAGGGAACGCTCAGCAAGATTCTTAGAATCAGGCCCAGCAGCTTGCATCTGCGGAAGCAAAACGCAGATCACGCTCGCGCCGAGGAAAGGGAGATGCAGAGTTCGCCAAACGCCCGGCCATTCTCTCTTTGTTTCATGGGTGGCGAGCATCAAGAGCTTCTTATGCCGTTTTGAAAACTTCGAATCAAGCTCTGGCGCGTTGAGAATCCTTTCCGGGCGCGTCAGCAAATTGTCGCCACCGGCGGGCTTTCCGGCTGCGGTCCAAGCCGACATCCTCTCACCCGAAGCCTTTTGGAGCGCGGGGGAAGCGAAGCGCGGCACGGCTTTGGGCGCTCTGGACCCGTGCCGGCAAAGCCCCAGTCAATGGGCCGTCGCCACTCCGCTCTGTCGGCGCGCTCCCAATTGCGGGATAAAGGCCGCCTATTGGCGCACACGATAGAACTTCACCGTGCTCGGACCTCTCGACACCGTTTGAGGGCTTGCGTTCGCGCCCGCCACATCGGTCCAAGGGCCGGTCACTGAATCCGCTGATTGAAGCGCTCCTGAACTGGTCCAGGAGATGACGAGGCTGCTCCCTTCTCGGCGGACACTCAGCACCGGACGGGCCGGAGCGGCGCTGAACACTTCGATTTCATCGATGCAGATTCCAACGTCTGAAGTCTTAAACCGCAGCCCGGTAGCCTGAATTGGGCCGCCGGCCGCCACGACCTCGAAACGATGCCTCAGCCACGGCTCAAAATCAGGTGCAGAAGCGCTTTTGTACTCAACGCTCCCGATCGTCGCCCACCCAGTTGCAGGATTGCCTGTCTCGGCCGTATCCATTCCAGGATTCGCCACGGTGGTCACTTGCAAGGTGTAAACGCCACCCCACCGATCCCTCAATTGTCCTCCACAACAATCTCCAGGATTATTTCCGTTGTCCCGTCCCCAGGCAATGCCGCCGATCGAAAGCACCTTTCCAAAGTTCAACCCGATGGAAGGCTTCGGATCAGGGATCCGGAAATCGGCAATCCAGCTCTTGCTATTGCCATAAAGACCATCATTAACGTTGTTGATGAGATGGATGCCTCCTCCATCATATTCGCTGGTGCCGAAAGGGGTCACCCCTTTGCTGGCGAGAGCCAGATTATCCGGCGCTGCCGCCCCTTCCGCCTCACTGTAGAAGTCTCCGTCATTTCCATCCCAAGTGATCGAATATCCAGACTGGCTCTTGATCTCTAAGAGATCTCCCTCGTCCGCCAGGCTGACGTTCACCTCGATTTCGTCGATGGCCAGTGTCGGGTCGGACACTTTAATCCGCAGGCCAGTCGCCGGTATGGGATTTCCCCCCGCGCTGACATCAAACTTATGTCGCAAGTGAGGAGTGAAGCGAGCGTCCTTTTCGCCGGTGTATTCGATCGTGCCCAGAGTAACCCAGCCGTTGGCCGGGTCATTGCCCTCGGTCATCGTCACGCCTGGGTTAGCCGCCGTCGTGATCTGGAGCGTGTAAATCCCCACGGCCCGATCCGCCAATTGCCCTCCGCAACAATCGCCCGCGTTGTCGCCGTTATCCCGGCTCCAGGCAATACTTCGGAGCGGAATGGTTTTGCCGAAGCTTAAGCCAATGAAAGGATTGGGGTCGGCTGGCGCCGTGAATTTCGCGATCCAACTATGACTGTTTCCGTAAAGCCCGTCGTTGATATGAACAATGCGGTGAACTCCCGCGCCGAACTCACTGCTGCCAAAAGCCGCGGTCCCTTGGCTGGCCAAAGCCACGTTTTGCGGGGCGCGGGCCGGCGAATTCGTGTCATAAAACTTGCCGTTGTTCCCGTTCCAGGTGATGGAGTATCCGGCAGCTTTCTGAATGATCACCGCAGCCCGCGGCACACCCGACGGATTGACTTCGATCTCATCGATGCAAGTTGCGCTACTGGAAACTTTGATGCGCAAGCCGGTGGCCTGAATCGGATTGCCGCCCTTGGCCACGCTATAGCGGTGCCGCAGCCATGGGTTATAATCAGGCGGCGCCTGCCCGCTGTAGTCCACCGTGCCAATCGTCGCCCAGCCCGTCGCGGCATTGCCGGTTTCGGCAGTGCCGGCGCCGGGATTGGCAACCGTCGTTATCTGCACCGTGTAGGTCCCCTGCCACCGGTCTCTGAGTTGTCCGCCACAACAATCCCCCGGGTTGTTTCCATTGTCTCGGCCCCACGCAATGTCGCTAATGGAAATGATCTTGCCAAAGTTAACTCCGATGAAATCGCCCAGCGACGAATCCACACTGGGATCCACTTGCTGCGGGCCGGGAATCCAACTTTTGCTATTGCCATAAAGCCCATCGATCACATTGTCGATATCGTGGATCGAGCCGTCGGCGAAGAGCTGTCCGCTGCCAAATGCTTTCGCGCCATTGGCCGCCAGGGCCGCATTGGCGGGTGCGCTGGCGCCTGGATTCGGACTGAAGAAATCGCCATCATTGCCATCCCAGAGGATGGAGTATCCGGGATCGCTCGCAATGGTCACAAGGCCATCTGCCAGCGCTTGGAGGCCCGCATTCACATTGACTTCAATTTCATCGATGGCAGTTCCAGCCTCGGGCACCTTAATGCGGAGGCCGGTGGCCACGATGGGAGCGTCGCCTTGGGCCACATTGAAAAGATGCCTGAGATGAGGCTGCAAAGACGCTCCGGCACTCTTGTAATGAATTGTTCCGAGGGTGACCCATCCCGTGACCGCGTCGCCGGTCTCGGCTGTCTCTTTGTCGGGATTAGCCGCTCGCGTTACTTGCAAGGTATAAACACCCAGCGCGCGATCCGCCAGTTGGCCGCCACAGCAATCGCCCGCGTTGTCCCCATTGTCCCTGCTCCAAGCAATGTTCTTTATCTCAATCTTCTCGCCAAAATTCAGGCCGATAAAAGGGTTCGGGTCCGCTGGAGCGGTAAACTTGGAGATCCAACTATGGCTGTTCCCATAAAGCCCGTCATTGACGTTCGCGATAAGGTGAATTCCAGCGCCAAATTCTGTGCTGCCAAAAGGCTTCGTCCCAGTACTGGCCAGGGCCCGGTTGGCGGGCGCCCGCGCCGGTGAATTCGTGTCATAAAACTTACCGTCGTTCCCATTCCAACTGATGCTGAAGGTGGGGGCATTCGTGATGACGATAAAGTTTGAGATCGGTGGTGTCGGATCCGCCGGGGGATTCACTTCGATTTCGTCAATGCAAATCCCCCCATCTGAAACTTTGATCCGCAGACCAGTGGCTGAGATGGGGTTCCCGTCTGCCAACACCTCGAAGCGATGTCGAAGGTAAGCACTGAAAAGAAGGCCGTCTGCGCCCGCCTTGTACTCAACCGTTCCGATCGTAGCCCAACCCGTGGCTGAGTTGCCGGTCTCCGGACTGTCGGCGCCAGGATTGTTGGCACGGGTCACTTGGAGTGTATAGATCCCGACCGCGCGGTCGGTGAAAGGGCCGGCGGGAGTGCGTTCTGAGTTGTCGCCGTTGTCTCGCGACCAAGCGACGCTGCTGATGGAGATTGATTTTCCAAAACTTAATCCGACAAAAGCGTTTCTGTCGGGAATCCGGAAATCGGAAATCCAACTGGAGCTGTTTCCGTAAAACCCATCGTTGACATTCACAAAATCATGAATCCCGCCCGGAAGAAAAGCCGTGCTTCCGAACGGTGTGACCCCTTTGCCTGCGGAAGCCAGATTATCCGGCCCCTTGGCGCCGGATTCGGGGCTGCTGTAGCCTCCGTTGTTGCCGTCCCAGGTAATGGAATAGCCGGCCTGCGCTGTAATGACAACGCGGTCGCTTTGCGCTTGTGCCGGCCCGAAGCAGCCGACTGCCAGCAAACCCGCCGCCAACCATGGCTTCAGGTGAATCGGAAACCGGAGGGGCTTCGAACTCTTGGCCGAGGTTTGAGCAGTTCTGGAAACTGACGAGCCGAACAATTTGGTTGTGATCATAAATGTCATAAATGTCATCCGTCCCCGCCCCATGCTTCACGTGGAGCCTCATTCACCGAAATTGCTCTACTCCTAGCAAGAAAGAGGAAGCGAAACCATCCCCCGTACGGGGGAATCATTGAGACCTATGCAGCGCCCACGACATAAACTGATCCACCCGGCTCTTCGACGGCGGGACTCTGCAGGTTGGCCGAAGTTACTGATAGGAACGAAACGTCGCATTGCACACAGTGTGGTATCCAGCCGCAGGCCGTACATTCGGTATAACAAAACTCAACTTACGGCTTCGCCACGGCTGCCGTAGCTGCCTCCCGCAACAATCGCAGCGCAGCTTCCACCAGCGCTTCGCCGGTTCCCGGCAGACAAGCCGAGTTCGTCACTTCATAGCTTCCACCGGCAAAGGCGGCGCGCGTCGGGATGTAGACGGTCTCGACGCAGTTGGCCAGTTCGATCACGAGCGTGTTGCGAAACGGCGAACCGCGTTTGATCGCCAGCCCCAAATCCACAAACACTTCACCCGGCAAACAGACGATGGCCAGATCGGAGCCGAAGGTGAACGTCGTGACTTCCAGCGGCAGTTCCTTGCCGATGCCGCCCCAAGTGTGGCTCAAGCCCCAGCCGATCCAGCGCGACGCTTCGGCGGGGGCGCGGCGTTGACGCAGTTGATCCACCATCAACAGACGGTAGGCCTCGACTTGTTGGAAGAAGTCCATGGGCTTGCCGGACTGCACGATCGTCAGAATGTCCTTGGATTTCTTGAGTTGCTCATCGGTCACTTCCCGTAGCGGAGCGTGAACCACCGCGGAGCGGACACGCAGCGTCGGATTGGTGATGATAGTCGTGCGATCCAGGCCGACGCGAATCGTTTTGCCCAATTCGCCGCCGATCATGTCGGTTTTGTTACGCTCCTTGGCCGACGGATCGGAATGATTGATGTCTCCGCAACAGCCGGCGCCGAATAGTGAAATGACCTGCGGCCCCAAGTGTTCGCGCACACTGCGTTCGATAAAAAACGGATAGTCGGCGCTCCAGCGATTGCCTCCAACCGTATCCAGATGCAGCGCAAAATTACTGAGCACGGCCAGTGGTTGGTTTCCCTCAGCGGCGCGCGCAACCACGATGCCGATTTCCGGATCGATGGGGCCAGCGGCGCGGACGACATCGGGATTCGCCAAGTTCATCCAGGTGTGCACGCTGCCGTCGCGCATTACGAAACGGCGGTTGAAGGAGACGGGTGTTTCCTGCCGTGCCGAAGCCATGGCGAGAACGCCGGGCTGGGCTTTGCCGTGGGCTTGGACGACCGCATCGACAATACGGTCGATCAGATTGGTGACGTACCGCGCCCGCTCGCCGCCGGCCCCCGTTTTTCCCAAATGATTAAACAGGTCTTTGAAGTAGTCGGGGGCCGTGTGCGAATGCGTGGCGGCAACGACGAGGTTTTCGGCCGGAATCCCGGTCCTGGCCGCGACGATCCGACGCACTTCAGTCGAAAGATCTTTGGCGATGCCGGTCAGATCGCAAGTCACCAGCGCGGCCTGCTCGGTGCCTTGACGAAAGACGATCGCGTGGGCTTTGAGCGGATCAATCGCGCCCGTCGCCAGCCGCTCGTGGTAGTAACCGGACATGGGGTAGCCGTTGGGCGGCGTGATGTCGGTCTCCGCGACACCAATGCGCAGCGGCTCCGCTGCGTGTCCCGCGCGAGGTTCCAGGCAGGAGAGCGCGGTTAGCATTATCGACAGCCAGAGCAATGGACGGGATTTCATGGGATCAAGGAGATTGGGTTGTAGGACACGCACTATTCGGGCGAAATGGCTGATCGTCAGGGTTACTGATAGGAATTTGCTTTTTCACGACCGTGCCCGACCCTGACCGTTCCGGGGCGTTGCCGCAAGAAATAAGCCCTTCAGAGGCGATGGAATCCCGCTCGGCCATCGCCCGGAAGTATTGGATCAGACGCTGGATTCCCTTCCGATCGCCTGTCTCCAAGCGCACGCTCTGGTCCACGCTGAACCCGCCTGCCCGCCGAAGCCTTGGCGAAGGTGGGGAGTGTTTCCAGGAACGGATGTTGGCCACCACCTCGTCGTTGATTTTGCCCTCGCCCAGGTTGGCCTCACACACCACGACCCACCTCCCTGAGGAGGAAGTTTATGCAGACTCAACCCTCGCGCGAGCACGAAATAACCACAGGAGCCCGCCGCGTTAACCTACGGCGCAGCTGCACCCCGGTGCCGGTGGCCGCCCCGGGCATGCCTCCGCTGCTCAAGAAAGCTTGAAAGGAGGTGGACGGTGGACGGACAGCGCGAGTGGGTGCTCGACGAGCAGGAGAGTCGTCCCTTCATTCGGCAGGCCATTGAAGGCGGCATTAACTTTTTCGACACTGCCGATATTTATTTTTTCGGCGGGAGTGAAGAGATTCTTGGGCGTGCCCTCAAGGAGTTTGGCCTGTCGCGGGATCGCTTGGTCATTGCCACGAAGGTATTCAATGCGATGGGGGATGATCCCTATCAGCGCGGCCTTTCCCGGAAACACATTTTTCATGCTATTGAGGACAGTCTGCGGAGGTTGAAAACCGATTACGTCGATCTTTACCAGATTCATCGCTTCGATCCGGCCACTCCCATCGAAGAGACATTGGAAACGCTCCATGATCTTGTCCGGGCGGGTAAAGTGCGTTACCTTGGAGCGTCCTCAATGTGGGCGTGGCAATTTGCGAAGATGCGTCATGTGTCCCAACAGCACGGATGGACGCATGTGTGTGGTAGTAATCTTGACGCGGGGAAGGCTGCGCGAATTCAGAACTTTAAGGACTTCCCGCACGGCGTGGAGGTTCGCCCACGAGGGGTTGGGTGCTGCGGAGGTAGGCGAATAGGTCACGCGTCTGCTGCTCGGTGAAGCTGTCGAGCAACCCCTCGGGCATCAGCGACAGGCCAGCGGCCCTTAGTTCCGCCAGCTCCGCGCGAGCCAGGGTCACGTTTTGGTTGTCCAGACCGCGCAGGACGATGGTGCGATTGTCCTGCTCCACCAGGAAACCGGAGAGCGAACGGCCGTCCCGGGTTTCCACGGAATAGTTTTCGAAGCCTTCCCGGATCTCAGCGCTGGGATTCACGATCGCCAGGAGCATCGATTCGAGATCTCCCCGGTTGTGGACCGTGAGGTCCGGCCCAACGTCTCCTCCTTGTCCGAAGAGCTTGTGACAATTGCCACACAAGTTCTGAAAAAGAGTCCGGCCCTGATACGGGTCACCGCTTCCGCTCCGGATAACCCCGGCCAGGTGGTGGATTCTTTTCTCCATGTCCGCAGTGGTGGGGCTTCCGGTGTTGGGCCAGATTTTTTCCGCCAACTCTTGAAGCTCTGGCTTCCGGTGTTGCTTCAGCTTTCGAACGATGTTCAGTGGGATGGTCTCGGGCTTGATTCCAGGACCCGAGGATCCCGCGCTATTCACGGCTTGGGCAAGTTTCAGCGCCCACGCCGGCCGGCTGGCCAGCAAAGTTTGCGCGGTGGGAAGCGACTCGCGGCCCAAGGCCGGATAGGCGCTCAACACAACCTCGGCGATGGCTGGGTCATCGTACTTCTGGAACGCCGCGAGGATCGCCTTGCGCAGGGCATCGTCCTTGGAAACACCGAGGTAGGCCCGGCTCAACGCCGGCACCGCTCCGGGAACTTTCACTTCGCTCATCACTCCGAGGAATTCCAACCGCTCGGCGCGCGAGGCCGTTTCTTCGGCCACGACTTGAATGGCTTTCCGGACGGCGTTGGGATCGCCCTGGCGCAGAGCGAAAGCCGCGGAACCGACTCCGTGTCGCGACAGCGCCTGGACCAGTGCGTCGGGAAGGCCGGCCAGTGCGCGCCCCTTGAACGCGGCTTCGAAACCAGATATGAGGCGGCGGCTGTGTTCCACGGACGGCGAGAGTTCAAAGAGCCGAGCGCACGTCAGCAAATCCCGGCGTGATCCGGCTTGAGCGAAACGACGGGCGATGCGATCGAGGAAATGAGCCTCGACCAGCGGGCTGCGCCAAAAGGCGGAGTCCTCGAACAGTTGGAGCACCTCCTCGCGGTGTTCTTCGCACCTGGCTTCAATGGCCCACCAAAGGAGCAACGGCATCCGGTTGTCGGTGGCGTCATCGGGACGAAGCGCAAGCGAACGGACCAACGTCAGCCCGTCGCGCGCCGGCAGCCGCTTGGCCGTGGCGGCAAGCTGGATTCGCACTTCGAGGTTGAGTTCCTTCGCGGCCAGTGCGGCCAGCTTCCCGGCTACCGCGGATGAAACGCGCTCCGTGTCGCCCAGCAGCCGCACGGTCCAAAGCCGCACAAACGGATCGGTGTGGTCCAGCGCTTTGAGCGCCTCGGCATCGGTCAAGCCGCCGCAGAGATTCAACGCCCACAGAGTTTCCAAGGCGAGCTGATCAGAACTCCGAGAAAGAGCCAAGGACAGCGCCGGGATGAGCGACGAATCGCGCCGGTCAGACAGCAGGCGCAACGCCGTCTGGCGAACCCAGCGGTTGGGATGGGCGAGGCGTTCCAGGAGTCGTGCCGTCGCGAGCTGTGACAGGTCCTCGGAACGTGTTGGCTGGACCCCGTTGCCCTTGAGCCGGTAGATGCGCCCGTTGGCGGTGTCGATCTTGCCTTCGTGATTGCGATAATGGTTTATCTGCTGGTCATACCAATCACAGACGTAGAGGGCGCCATCGGGACCGGCCTTGATATCGACTGGACGAAACCAGCGGTCGTCGCTGGTCACTGGGCGTGAAATATCTCGGGTGCGAAATGAGGAGCGGTCGGGAATGACTTCGCTTTCCACGATTCGACCCTGGATCGGTTCGACGCCAAACAGCCTGCCTTGGTAACGCGACGGCAAGGCGCCGTGGTCGTAGAGGACAAAATTGTGAGTGAAGCGCGGAACCCGATCGTGCGGCATGGCCGGGAAATAGCCGAAAGCGTACGGGTTCGACAGCGGGCCGTGTTTCTCAAAGCCCTTCTGCAGATAGGCGCCTTGCAGATAATGGAACCCGCGCGTGTCGCCGCCATTGTGACCCGAGAAGATCCGTCCCCTATTGTCGATCTCACAGCCGAACGCGTTGCCGCCGCCCTCGGAGAAGACTTCGTAGATTCGCTTCTCCGGATGGTAGCGCCAGATGTTCTGTCCTTGGGAGAAGATCGGTTTGGCGTTCTTGGGTTTTCCATCAGCGGCATGCGCCAGGATGTTCGCGGTGACGGTGCTGCCTTGCGCGGCATAGAGCCAGCCGTCCGGGCCCCAGCGCAGGGAGTTGGCGACACTGTGCGTGTCTTCGAGGCCAAAGCCCGACAGACGAACCTCGGGATCGCCGTCGGGCACATCGTCGTTGTTCGCGTCCGGATAAAAGAGAAGATAAGGCGGGTTCAGGATCCAAACCCCGCCCCGTCCGCGTTCCACGGAGGTGACGATGTTGAGGCCGTCGAGGAAGGTCGTGTGCCGGTCGAAGGTTCCGTTGCCGTCGGAGTCTTCGTGAATGGTGATCCGGTCGGCGCCTTTGAAGTGTCGGGGCGGCGGCGGTGGCAGCCGGTCATAGACAGCGCGCCAGACGCTGTCGTGGCTGACCATCTTTATTCCCGCAGGCGAGGGGTACTGGCGATATTCCACGACCCACATGCGGCCCCGTTCATCGAAGTTGAGAAAGACGGGCTGAGCGATGAATGGCTCGGCGAGGATTTGTTCCCACTGCAAATCTTCAGCGACCTGGAATCGTGCGCTGGCCTCCGCCGGGCTGAGCGGCGGAGACGTCGCTTCCTGCGGCAAATCCAGCAAGCGCGGGGCCGGAGTCGTCTGGGCCGCCGAGGGGGACGGCGCAGGCGCCGCGACAGCAGCCGTCTGCCCGCGGACACGGGCGGGCAAGGGGAAGAAGTCCCCGGCCCGCCCTGGGGATTGATCAGTGAGGAGAAACACTGAGGAAACGAGGAGCAGAAGGAAAGGTGGTTTCTTCATGGTCATTCCGGTGTCAGGTTGCCAGGCCTGCCGAGCGCGAAGGCAGTGATTGCGAGCATCGACGCGGCGGATTGGTTGGGCTCATGCGCATATTCCAACCAGTTGATTACGTTTGAGGCGAGAATTTCCTTCCCCCATTCGGGATACGATGCTTAATTCAACGGTAGTGCCGGGCTAATATCTTGCGGCCGCGTTGGATCTGGGAATGGAGGCGCAACGTGACCGCGTGGCGACCCCACCGAGGCTGTCGAAGCGGGCGAGGCATCAGAGTGCCCAGCCCGCTCGGTATTCGCGCCGAAGGAACGCATCCGCCTCCGGCACGTTGGCAAACCCGAACTTCGCCGAATCCCACAACAGCTTCACGCGTGTGAGCTTCTCCCGCAGTTTGACCCGAAGCGCGACGTTGCCCAGCAGCACGGTCTCAGTCAGTGGACCCGCCCAATCGAAGTGGGAACCAGCGACGCCGCCGCCTTTGCAGGCGTTGATCCATTCCTGGTGATGGCCCGGCGAGCGCGGCAGTGTCTTAGGCGGTTCACCATACTCGCGCGCCAGTTTTTCCGGATACAAACGCCACTTGCTCCAGTCGGTGGTAATGACGCCCTTGTCGCCGATCAGCAGGTGTCCGTTGTCTCCCATCAGGTCGCCATCCTTGAGTTGTTCGGGGCGAGGGGGACGCAGCCCGCCGTCGTACCAGACAAGTTTCAAAGCCGGGAAAGAACCGCGCGCGGGGAATTGATAAGTGATCATGCAGCCGAGCGGATAAGTTTCCTCGTTCACGCGTGTGGAGGAGGCTTCAACGCTGATGGGAGCGCCGAGCTTGAGCGCACGGAAAACCGGATCGAAGTAGTGGCAGGCGATGTCGCCGAGCGCGCCCGTGCCGAAATCCCACCAGCCGCGCCACTTGGCCGGGAGGTAAGCCGGATGGTACGGCCGGGCGGGCGCCGGTCCGAGCCACAGATCCCAGTCGAGCGTCTCCGGCACGGCGGGCGTTTCGGCCGGCTGAGCCACTCCTTGCGGCCAGTATTCGTTGAAGAGGCCGCGCGATGGGCGATCAGTCCAGATATGCACTTCGCGCACGGGGCCAATGGCGTGGTCGAGCAGAAACTCCTGAAGCCGGCGCGTCTCCTCTGAAGCCTGAGCTTGGTTTCCCATTTGAGTGGCCACTTTCGCCGTGCGCGCCGCCTTGGCCACTTCGCGGGCCTCCCACACCGAATGGGTGAGGGGTTTTTCGCAATAGACATGTTTGCCCAGGCGGATTGCCGCCATGGACGCAAACGCGTGATGATGGTCGGGGGTGGCCACGATGACGGCATCGATCTCGCTATGCATCGAGTCGAGCATCTTGCGGTAATCCTCGAACTGTTTCGCGCCCGGAAATTTCTTGAAAGTGCCAGCGGCGTGACGCCAGTCCACGTCGCACAACGCGACGATGTTCTGGCTCTTGAGTTGTTCGATGTCGCCGGCGCCCTGTCCAGCCGCCCCGATGGCGGCGATGTTCAGTTTCTCGTTGGCGGCGTAAGTGCGGGCCGAACCCGCGCTCAAGATGGTGAAGGTGGCCGCCGCTTGGGCGGTGGAGTGCAGAAAGTGGCGGCGTGTGATGGGGCGGGCGGTGTCATTCATAGTATGCTTGTGAAATCGGGTGTCCTTATACTGACGCCGGATCGCCTTCCGGTATTGAAACAAATTTGAGTGCTCGGCGCATTCCGTTCCTCCGTGGGGTTTTCGGATCGACCGATTTCCAGGCTTGGGTCCTTGTTCAGTTCCGGATTCCGTCGGAAGGATCGGACGCTCCCCGGCGGTGCGATTACAGCGCAACCGATGTCCGGCCATTGCGGGTCGAGGTTGTTCCGCAAGCGGGCGGCCCGCCGATGACTTTCTTCAAATTGATGGTCCAATAAATCTGCACGGCCAACGAATCCTATGAAACGCACAATGATTTCACAAATTGGCGGCGGCGTGTTGATCGTTGGATTCGTGGCTGGCTTCGCGCTGGTCTGGCCCATGTGGAAGTCCAAGCCGTTGGAGGCTCTGAATTCGGAATTGACCTTGCGCGACGGGCATCTGTACCGAGGCGCGGAACGGGAGCCCTTCACCGGCGTGATGCTCGAGCGGCACGAAAACGGGCGTTGGAAATCGCGGTCGATGGTGGTGAAGGGTCTTCTGCATGGAGTTTCGCAAGGATGGCACACGAACGGGCAATTGCAGGTGCGGGAACATTTCAAGCATGGAATATCACACGGACTGCGCACAAAATGGCTGGAGAATGGAAAGATCCTGTCCGAGACCGCCATTGTGGAAGGCCAACATCACGGAACGTTTCGCCGCTGGCATGAGAATGGGCAATTGGCCGAGCAGATCGAAATGAAGAAGGGCGATCCAGACGGGCTCTCGCTCGCGTATTATCCAAGCGGTTTTGTGAAAGTTCAGGCTAGATTGCAAGACGGTCACGTAGTGGAGCGACAGTCCTGGAACGACGGCGAGCTCAAACAACCGCTCCCAGCCAACGGCACCAATTGATGGATGAACCTCCGGCGATCCCTGGAAAATGAGACGGAAACTCCGCGTACTTCGCGTCTCCGCAGTTTTTCCGCCGTGTTCGCCTAGGATCCAGCCTGGAGGAACGGTGCTTCCGGCCGGCCCGGCGCAAATGCTCGCCGCGCACTTCACCCCGGATGACAACATCACCTTCGCCACCGTTACGATGCAAGTGCCCATCAAAGTGACGCCAGCGGCGCTCGCTGTCACAGCGGCCAACGCGGCCCGCGATTACGGTTTGGCTAATCCAGTCTTTACCGGGACGCTGGCCGGCATTCGGAATAACGATCTGATTACTGCGGCCTACAGCACCGCAGCAACGCCATCGAGTCCGGTCGGCACGTACCCAATCGTGCCCGACCTGATCGATCCCCAAGGCAAGCTGGTCAATTACATCGTGGCCAAAAACA
>CAMAWP010000020.1 GCA_945861765.1 Akkermansia muciniphila
AACTTTGTGCGCGCATTGCGCCCTTGAACGGTGGGGCGAGACTCTCTCCGAGCTGTAGTCTCCGAGCCGGAAGCCGTCGAGCCCTGACATGCTCGATCGCCAGAAAAGGTCAGGGTTCGACGGAGTCTCACCCCACCCAGGTTCATGGAGAGAATTGCTGATGCGCGCCATGCCGACGCCGAAGTCCGCGATGTCAGGACTCCTGTGCAGGTCACTTTTCCAGTTGAGAGAGTGTCACGATCGGACTAGGTTGCGCCCGTGCATGTATTCGTCACCGGCGGCGCGGGCTATATTGGATCGATCTGCGTGGAGCAACTCCTCAACGCAGGACATGCTGTTACCGTCTTCGACAATTTGAGTGAGGGACACCGTTCGGCTGTAGATGCCCGTGCCGCTTTTGTTCAGGGGTCGATCGGCGATCCGAAGGACATTTTTCAGGCCATCAAAGATTCCAACCCAGAGACCGTCATTCACTTTGCTGCTCATGCGTTGGTGGGAGAATCGATGGTCAATCCGGGCAAGTACTTTCGCAATAACGTTGCCAACGGTTTAAATCTGCTCGACGCCATCGTGGAGGCCGGCGTGAAGAAGTTTGTCTTCAGCTCCACGTGCGCCACTTACGGTCCGCCGGATCGAGTGCCAATGACCGAGGACATGCCGTTACGTCCGATCAATCCTTACGGGGAGTCGAAGCGAATGTTCGAAACCATCCTCAATTGGTATCACACGATTCATGGCCTGGAGTTCGTTGCCTTCCGCTATTTTAACGCTGCGGGAGCCAGCGAGCGGTTCGGGGAACATCATCGGATCGAAACTCACTTAATTCCAAACATCCTCAAAGTCCCGATGGGTCAATCGCATCAGTGTGAAATCTACGGCACTGACTATCCGACGCCTGACGGCACGTGCGTCCGCGATTACATTCATACTTTGGATTTGGCGCAGGCGCATATCCTAGCTATGGCCCCAGGCAAGCACGGGTTTTACAATCTCGGCAATGGCGAGGGATACTCGGTCCGGCAAGTGATCACGGCGTGTGAAAAAGTGTCAGGTCACAACATTCCAGCGCTAGAAAAACCTCGTCGAGCTGGTGATCCGCCGCGCCTCGTCGCTTCTGCCGAAAAGGCCGTTCGCGAACTGGGATGGAAGCCACAATATCCGAAACTAGAAGATATCGTGTCGTCCGCCTGGCGTTGGCACCAACAACATCCTAACGGATATCGGGACTGATCAGCGATGAGTTTTCCTCTCCTCATCGAATCGGCAGGCAATCGGCTTTTTCCCTTTGCCAGCCCATTCAAACGATTTATTGTCGGTTCTGCAGATCGCAGGTCTGCCAATCAATTTTTTCGTGCTGCCTCGGTTTTGATCGGGCAACACGCGCAAACAGATGCAAGACGAACTAATCAAAATCCTCCTGATTGAGGATGTTCCGAAATTCGCTCGGCTTCTCCGAGAGATGCTTGAGGGAGCCCAAGGAGTGCGGTTCGAGGTTGAATGGATGGAATCCCTTTCCGGTGGCCTCAGACGGCTCGCTGAGGGAGGAATCGATCTGGTTCTGCTGGACCTCTCCCTCTCTGATTGCAAAGGCCTCGATAGCTTTGATCAAGCACGCAATTTGGCATGGCATATTCCAATCATCGTCCTGAGCAGCCTTGACGATGAAACTTTGGCGGTCAAAGCGGTGCACGCAGGAGCACAAGATTATCTGGTGAAAGGGCAGATCGACGGCCATCTGCTCGCGCGCTCCATCCGATACGCGATCGAACGCAAACGGACAGAGGTCGCCTTGCTCCAGGTCGAGGAAAAATATCACAGCATCTTCGAGAATATCGTTGAAGGCATTTTCCAAACTGCTCCAGACGGCCATTACATAAAGGCGAATCCCGCCCTCGCAAGAATCTACGGCTATGATTCCCCGGAGGATCTCTTCTCTCATTTGACCGATATCGGACGCAAACTTTATGTCGATCCTCATCGTCGCTCCGAGTTTATCCAACTCATGGAGCAATTCGACGTCGTCAAGGATTTCGAATCTCAGGTCTATCGGAAGGACAGAAGTATCATCTGGATCTCTGAAAATGTCCGGGCTGTTCGCGACGCGAAGCATAACTTGCTTTTCTATGAAGGCACAGTTGAGGACATCACCGAGCGGAAGCGGGCCGAGGAGGCGATACGCAATTCAGAAGCGTTCTATCATTCTTTGGTTGAAAGCTTGCCACAGAATATTTTTCGGAAGGATCTGAATGAACGCTTCACTTTTGCCAACCGGCTATTCTGCATGACCCTGGAGAAGTCGCTCGATGAAATTGTTGGCAAGACCGATTTCGATTTCTTCCCTCCCGCGCTCGCGACGAAATATCAACAGGACGACCAGAAGATTTTAGAAACTGGGCAACTTTTTGAAACTATCGAAGAGTATCAACCCCCGGGAGGCGAAAAGCTGTATGTGAATGTGGTGAAAACTCCGATCTATGACTCGAACGGCAAGATCATAGGTTTGCAGGGAATTTTTTGGGATATCACGGAGCGCAAACGGGCGGAGGAGCGCATTCAGAAGGCGACCGAGGAACTCGCGGCGAGCCGAGAGGAGTTGAGAGTGAAAAATGAGCAGATGGAGGAGGACCTCGCGATGGCGCGCGAAATTCAACAAGCGATTCTCCCTCAGCAATACCCTTCGTTTCCCTGTCCTGCTCATCCGAAGGAAAGCACGTTGCGGTTTTGTCACCGTTATCTGCCAACCGGCGCGGTCGGTGGCGATTTCTTCAATGTTCTGGCCCTGTCCGACACGAAAGCCGGAGTGTTCATCTGCGATGTGATGGGGCATGGAGTTCGCGCGGCGCTCGTGACGGCCATTGTGCGCGCGCTTGTCGAAGAGCTCAGACCCATGGCCGCCGACCCAGGGCAACTACTTGGGCAACTCAGTCGCGAGCTCCGGGCTATTCTCCAGCAATCTGGAACGCCTCTCTATACGACTGCGTTCTACCTGGTGGCTGATTTGGCGACGAGCCAAATTTCCTACGCCAACGCGGGCCACCCCAAACCTTTGCTCATTCATCGCAACTCCGGAGAAGTGGAAGCGCTCGGAAATTGCGACGGCAAACCGTGCCCTGCACTCGGCCTTCTCGAAGGATCTGTCTATACAACATCCAAACGTCCGCTGGCGCCCAATGACCTGCTCATGCTCTTTACCGACGGCTTATATGACGTGGAAGGTGTTTATGAAGAATTGTTCGGCCCACAATGGCTGTTGGATGAAGTTCGAAAGCGCACCCACCTCTCCGCCACAACGCTGTTCGATGAGTTGCTGGCTGAAATCAAAATGGCCTCCGACGACGGCGGATTTATTGATGATGTTTGCCTGATCGGAATGGACGTTGCGCCGTGGTTTGTGGTCCCTCCGTTAGCATCGTGAAGCAGCGAAACAAGCTCTCGCGGGTTTCATTTCTGGCAAACCTCTCGGCGCGAATCAAATCGAATTCGTGAACTTGATCGCGGAACACCTCACCGAGCACGGAGCGATAGATGCCGGTTTGTTATATGAGTCACCGTTCACCGACTTGAACCCGCAAGGCCCCGAAGGCGTTTTCAACTGCGGACAAGCGGATGAGTTGATTGCGTTGCTTTCCCAAGTCCGGGAGCGCGCGGTGGCTTGAAGCATCACGGGCGTGGACATGCCCACCAAACCAGCGCCCGTGATGGACCAGTCGAGAATTGATATCGAGGTGACTACCGAACGATTCACGGAATCCAAACATCAGCGCTCAAGAACCCGCCGAGGTGATGCTTGAAGTCAGGGCGCGTAATCTCTCCACAGCCACCGCAGTGAATCCGGCAAGATGGCGCCCCCGTGTTTGCCGTTATGTCCGCCATCACCAAACTCGAATTTATAGTCGTACTTGGCAAATTTCAGAGACGCCGCCATCTCCTGATTGGACAATGGCCAGTTGCCGTGCAGATTGTCCAAATCACCGGCACCGTCCTGCAAGAAAACCCGAATCGGCTGCTTCGCTCCTTTGCGGATCAATGCCGGATAGACGTGACCACCGCGAATATTGGTAAAGCTGCCGACATGGCTGAGCACCTTTCGAAATTCATTGGGCCGCTCCCACGCCACCGTCCAAGCACAAATGCCGCCGGAGCTGATGCCTCCGATCGCACGTCCGTTAGGATCCTTCGTCAGACTGTACTGCTTGCTGATCTCTGGTAAAAATTCCTCGATCAAGAAGCGCGCGTACTGATCGCCGAGCGAATCATATTCAAAGCTGCGATTGCTCCGCCCCTTTTGTCCTGGCTGCGCGGACGGGACTTCGCCGGGATTAATAAAGATCCCGAGAGTCACAGGCATTTCCTTTCGGTGAATGAGGTTGTCAAAAACGACGGTCGTTCGGAACTGGCCATTCGTGCTCACATAGCTGCCGCCATCCTGGAAGACCATAACGCAGGCGGGCTTGGTCGCGTCGTATTGAGCTGGGACATAAACCCAATAATCGCGCACGGTCCCTGGAAAAATCTTGCCAGACCACGAGTGCTTCGTCACCTGACCCCGTGGCACGCCGTCTTGCACGATCGAGTCAGGCCCAAGTTTGTAGTCGTCGGCAGCGTTGATGAGAACAGTCCCGGTGAAACTGGCGAGCAGCGAGAGAATCAAAAAGGCGGAGGTGCGATGAGCATTCATGGGACTGCATTCTGTAAATTTCGCGGCTCCTGTCAAAACAACTTAATCCACGGACAGATGCTCGGGCGCATCTCCGAATGAGGACGGGCCAAAACTTCGTTCCTCGCAGGGAGAGACCACCCCAGACTTCGCGCGCGCTGGGCGACTCTGAACCCACCCCTACCCCTCCCAGGAGGGGAGCTTTGTCCGGTCCCTCCTGGGAGGGGTAGGGGTGGGTCGGTTCATGGAGAGGAAGGAAGACTCCGCATCGCCTCTGGATCACCTCCATTCGGTCCGATATGCTCCGCCCACGATTAGTGAGCGTGGGCCACTCCGTTGGCGTGCCGCCAGGCGTGGAGGAGATGGTCCAAGATTTTGTCCGCGCCGACGCCATGTTTGACCTGCGCGAAAACAAACGGACCGTTTCCTCGCATCCGGCGTGAGTCGCGCTCCATCACGGACAGGTCAGCCCCCACGGCTGCGGCCAAATCGGTCTTGTTGATCACGAGCAAATCCGATTGGGTTATCCCCGGGCCGCCTTTGCGTGGAATTTTATCTCCGCCCGACACGTCGATCACATAAATCGTGTAATCGGCTAACTCACGGCTGAAGTGCGCGGCCAGGTTATCACCCCCGGATTCGAGCAAAAGAATCTCCGGGTGAAACCGGCGGTGAAGATCTTCCAATGCCACAAGGTTGGCCGAAATGTCCTCACGAATGGCCGCATGCGGGCATCCTCCGGTTTCCACGGCTCTGATCCGCTCCGGTTCGAGCGCTTGATGTCGGATGAGGAACTCGCCGTCTTCCTTGGTGAAAATATCGTTGGTCACCACCGCCAACTGGAGGCGATCGCGAAGGCCTCGGCACAGAGCAAGCATGAGCGCTGTCTTTCCGCTGCCGACAGGACCGCCGACGCCGACGGTAAACGCGCGCCGTGAAAAGTCGCGAGAGATTGCCACGTCGCGTTCGTGAAAGTGACCTGGATGATCTAGATGCTCGTGAGTGTGTCCGCCGGCTGGACCGTGGTGGTGCGGATGATCGTGAGGGCTGTTCATAAAGCGAAGCGTGAGTTTAACTAGGTTTGGAAAAGACGTGAATAAAGGCGGTCGTGCGCGCCGTGAAAAATCTCGAGGAGAGGCGCCGTTTGGGCGATCTTTGTCGTGGGAATATCAGCGCAGCGTGACGCCACACCCTCGGCTTCGGGCGCGAGCCGGAATTGTAGAGCCTGCCCTTCCATCGGACCGAGTATTCCAAGGCGCACGGCGCTGGCAATCGAACCGCGCAAAGCCAGAAAGAGAAATAGCCGAACCGCGGAATCAACGTCAATTTTCAAGTGATGTGTCATCACGCCAAAGACCGGAGCAAGGTGGCCTGGTAAGTTCCGATCGAGGACCGTGCTCCGCAATCCTACCAGAACGGGCAGCGGAAAGGTTCGCTCAACCGCGACAAGCAAAGCCTGTCCTTGCGAGCGGCTGGCGTGGTTGGTGACGTGGTTGGTGAGAAACCGATCGCAGAGGAGGTCCAGCTCTCCGAGCCGATCTGGTTCCCGATGCGCTTCGGCAACGAACGGAATCGAACTGTTCCCGAGTTGAATAAGGCTCGTTCTGATAAAGCTGGCCATGCCCTCGCGTGAATTCACTTCGCCTTGCTGCCAGGCGGCTTCGAGTCCTCCCGAGTGGGCGAAACCGCCGGTGGGGAAAGCAGAATCGGCCAATTGCCAGAGCAGCCAATCATCGGTCTGTCGCGTTAAAACACTCACAATTTGGGCGGTTGATCCTGAATGTTCTCCCGCTCCGAGCGGGTCGTCAAACTGATCCTCATTGGAACCAGCTCAAAACAGAAAATACTTTTGAGCTAGCGGCAATGTTTTGGCGGCCTCACAAACGAGCAGTTCTCCATCGGCGGTCACCTGGTACGTTTCTGGATCAACCGTGATGGTTGGGGTGGCGTCATTCCATTTCATGTCTTTCTTGCTCAGCTTGCGGCAGCCGCGAACAGCTTCCACGCGCTTCTTCAAACCATACTCGGCGACGATGCCGTTCCTCTCACAAGCTTGACTGACAAAAGCAATCGAAATAGGCCCTGGCGCGGCACCAAACGCGCCAAACATCGGACGGGCCAGAACGGGCTGGGGTGTGGGAATCGATGCATTGGGATCGCCCATCTGCGACCAGGCGATGAATCCGCCCTTAATGATCATTTCTGGTTTGGCGCCAAAAAAAGCGGGCTTCCAGAGGACGAGATCGGCCAGTTTGCCGACTTCCACAGATCCGATGAGATGGGCCATGCCGTGAGATAGCGCGGGATTGATCGTGTACTTGGCGATGTAACGTTTGATGCGCGCGTTATCATTGTTGCCTCGTTCGATAGGTAGTCTTCCACGTTGCTGTCGCATCTTATCAGCCGTTTGCCAGGTACGCGTAATCACTTCGCCCACGCGTCCCATCGCCTGTGAATCCGAACTCATCATGCTGATCGCGCCGAGGTCGTGGAGAATATCTTCTGCGGCGATGGTTTCGCCCCGAATCCGGCTTTCAGCGAACGCGACATCCTCCGGCAAGTTCGGATCGAGATGATGGCAGACCATGAGCATGTCGAGGTGCTCGTCAATGGTATTGACCGTGTAAGGCCGAGTCGGATTCGTGGAACTGGGCAACACGTTATTCTCGCCGCATATCCGAATAATATCCGGAGCGTGGCCGCCTCCCGCTCCTTCCGAGTGGTAGGTGTGAATCGTGCGGCCTTTGAAGGCGGCGATGGTGGCTTCGACGAATCCCGATTCATTCAGCGTGTCCGTGTGAATCGTCACCTGAACGTCGTGTTCATCGGCGACACGCAGGCAGCAGTCGATGGCGGCCGGTGTGGTTCCCCAATCTTCATGCAGCTTAAGACCCACGGCACCGCCCAGGATTTGTTCGGTCAAGCCTTGCGGCAACGCCGTGTTACCTTTGCCGGTGAACCCGAAGTTCATGGGCAAGCTGTCCGTTGCCTGAAGCATGAGCCCGATGTGCCGACCTCCGGGCGTGCATGTCGTGGCGCATGTGCCCACAGCGGGGCCGGTGCCACCTCCGACAAACGTGGTGACACCGCTGCTGAGCGCTTCAAAAACCTGTTGCGGACAGATGAAGTGAATATGCGTGTCGATTCCTCCTGCTGTCAAAATCAAGCCTTCGCCCGCGATCACTTCCGTCGTCACGCCGACAATCATTCCCGGGGTGACGCCTGCCATCACATCCGGATTGCCGGCTTTACCAATGCCGCCGATGAGGCCATTTTTGATGCCGATATCCGCCTTGAAAATTCCACTGTAATCCACGACGAGCGCGTTGGTGATGACCACGTCGAGCGCGTCGGATTGGCCGACTCCCGCGGCTTGACCCATACCTTCTCGCAGAACTTTTCCGCCGCCGAATTTGCACTCGTCTCCGTACACAGCAAAGTCACGTTCCACTTCCAACACAAGAGACGTGTCGCCGAGACGGACCTTGTCGCCAGTCGTGGGCCCAAACATATCGGCGTAGTGCGAGCGTTTCATTCGGTAAGCCATGATCAATCCTCCTGATGGGCGAAGCCTCTGGATTTTGCCTCGGCGAGCAAGGCGCTGCGGCCTTGCTCGGTGACTGGACCGCTGGCCAAATTATTGCCGCCTCGAATGACCTTGTGCCCGGCGATCTCCACGAGGTTGACGCTTTTGGTTTCGCCAGGCTCGAAACGAACGGCTGTGCCCGCCGGGATATCAAGGCGCTTGCCATAAGCCTTCCCGCGATTGAAGCGCAACTGAGCGTTTGTCTCGACAAAATGGTAATGACTTCCAACTTGAATCGGGCGATCGCCCAAATTGGTCACGGCCAGCGTGACCGTGGATCGGCCTTCGTTGAGAACGATCTCGCCATCCTGAATTTCGGTCGCGCCGGGCTCGCTTTCCTCCACCAAAGCCTGGACCTCAAAAAGCGAAAGCTCGGGCAGAGGCAGAAAGCTTCCATGCAGCGCCAATGTCAAATCGCCATTTTCCGCCGCGATCGGATGATGCACCGTAACCAGCTTGGTGCCATCTGGAAAAGTGCCCTCGACTTGCACTTCCTCGATCATTTCGGGCACGCCTGTCATGACTTGCCGGCGACCCAAGAAACGCCGGCCTAAGTCCATCAGGTCGGCAACGGATTGTCCGTCCCGAATGAATTCGAGCAGTTGGGCGGCAATCAACGCCACGCTCTCCGGATGATTCAGACGCAGCCCACGCGCAAGCCGCTTTTGCGCCAGAAACCCGGCATTGTGCAGCAGCAATTTGTCTATTTCACGAGGTGAAAGATGCATAAAAATCCTTGGCTGTTCTCACCACTTTCTCGCCCACGGATCGTCATCGAGCAAGTCCCGAACGAAGCTCAGGTGCCGCGCAATCAGCGCGGTGACTTGCTCGACGCTTGTTCCAGCGAATCGGAGGACTGCGCCTTGACCTAACGAACTCGCGGACGCCACCAACGATGAATGACGTTCCAGTGGCTCCGACGCCACACTCTCGACCAGCCGCGCAGCCTGGTCTCCGAGCGAAGCGCCGGCCAGAACGACGGTGGCAAGGCAATTGAAGCGGCCCATCCGGTACGCGGCGGCGATCGGCCCATCGTCCGGATCCAGCCGCAGGGAATCCAATAGTAGTCTATCGCCGCCGATGAAAACTTCGTTCCGGCTTTCGAATCGACGGAACGCCCAACGCTCGCCACGGGCTGTTCGTCCCGCGCTCAGCCAATCCACCAACACAAGGCCCGCGCTCGTGTCCAGGTGAAACTCTTGCCGTTGTTCGTAAATCGAATCCGCAAAACATTGAATGGGATCGGGCGCAAGAATGAGCAAAGCTGCGGCTCCGACTTCGGCGCGCAGCGAATAGCGGCAGGGGTGAAGCTCTGGATTTCGATAGACCTTGGTGGAGGCTTGGCTTCCGAAGAAGCAGCGAGTGCCTGCGCCAAGCCGGATATCCACATTGACGCAGTCGCCAGCGACGAAGCCGCCGCCGAAGTTGCTCGTGTAAGTCCACACGCTGGGACCTCGCGAGCGCGGCGTGAGCAGCTTGATTGGATTTACGGCCCAGGCTCGGGTAACTGAGCTTTGGCCGGCGACGAGATCAACCTCCAGGCACGCGCGCCCGAGGCTGCCATGCAGCGGCGCTTTCTCTAGCGGCCAAGTCACGAGCCAAAACCCCGCAGAACGGCAGCAACCGCGACTGATGCCAAGCCGCCGTATTTCAGAACTTTTCCATAAGGCCGGTCCTTGAAAAACACTCCGACACACAACGCGGCCAAGCCGACGACGGCTAACGTCGCAAGATGATCCGGACTCGTCATCCAATGGACGGCTCCGCCTTCGGTTAACCCGTGCCCCGGATGGGCCTGGGCTGAGTTGGGAAGAATTGCGACAAGGGCTGAGAGCAGGAACGGGCAAAGAGTTGTTGATTTGTTTTTCATAAAATTGATCGGATAGATAGCCGTCTCGCGCCGCCGAGGCAATCCTGATTAATTGGTTCCAATCCTCGGAAACTGACTCAGAGCTTGTTTGGGAATCCATTTCTTTCGTAGCAGCCGACCCGTCCTCCGTAGCTGTACTGCGGAGGGTGGAGGCAACGAAGCTCAAATGTCCTCTGTATGATCGCGCTCTTCCATCAGATCAGAGCCTCGTTACCTCGGCTGCTACGATTTCTAAAACAGTCTCTTAGACGGTTAAGTATTTACGAATGACTTCATCATTTAAGTCTTTGACCGCACCGCTCGCGACGATGGCACCGCGATCCATGACGTAAAATCGGTCGGCCAGGGCTCGTGCAAAATCAACATATTGCTCGACCAGCAGAATGCTCATTTGGCCTTCGCTTCTAATGGTGTGCAGGGTCTGCTCGATTTCATCGATGATGGAAGGCTGAATGCCCTCGGTCGGCTCATCCAAAATTAGGAGCTTCGGCTGAGTGAGAAGCGCGCGCGCCATCGCGAGCTGTTGTTGCTGGCCGCCGCTGAGCACGCCACCCTTGCGCTGCTGCATCTCTTTCAATACGGGAAAGAGCTGAAAGACCCGGTCGAGTTCGCCGTTGAGTTTACGACCGCGCGCAACCGGACCCAGGATCAGATTTTCAATCACCGTCAAATTCGGAAAGATATCCCGCCCTTGAGGGACGTAGCCTATTCCGAGTCGAGCGCGATCAGCCGGAGCAAGAGCTCCGATTTCCTGGCCATCCAGACGAATCGAGCCGCCGCCCAGCTTCAGCAATCCCACAATGCTCTTGAGCGTCGTTGACTTGCCAACGCCGTTGCGGCCCATCAGACAGACCAATTGGCGCGCCGGCACCTCGAAACTGACGTCACGCAAAATCCGCGACCCGTCGTAGGAAGCGCTGATTTGTTCAACCTTAAGCATGAAGAGCTTCCTGTTCCCTACGGACCTGCTCACGGCCCATGAACCCACCCCCGGCCCCTCCGAGGAGGGGAGCTTCGTTTGAAGCACCGGTTGCAGGTTCCCCTCCTGGGAGGGGTGAAGGGGTGGGTTCATGAGAAGTAAAAACACCCTGCTTGCGCATCTCAATTCTCACGCAGTTTTCCTTTCATGTTTTCGGCCAAGGTAAACTTCGACGACCCTCGGATTGTTCTGAACCTCGTCCACCGTTCCTTCGCAAAGAACGGTGCCTTGGTGCAGCACCGTGACTTTCCGGGCGAGTTGCCGGACGAAAGCCATATCATGCTCAATCACCAGAATGCTATGCTTGCCGCTCAAGCTCAGAAGGAGTTCTCCGGTGCGAGCGGTCTCTTCATCGGTCATTCCGGCGGCCGGTTCGTCAACGAGAAGAAGCCGCGGATTCTGAGCCAGCAACATGCCGATTTCGAGCCATTGCTTTTGTCCGTGCGCCAAGTTGCCAGCTTTGGTTTCACCTTTGTCCGCAAGGCCGATCAGCGTTAAAATCTCATGAATTCTATCGCGCTGCTCCGGTTTCAACCGGAAGAACAAACTCGCGAAAACGCCCCGCCTTCCATCCAGTGAGAGTAAAACGTTTTCGAAGACGGTGTGATCAATGTAAACCGATGGCGTTTGAAATTTCCGGCCAATCCCCAAACGGTTGATTTCATATTCGTTCAGCCGGATTAAATTGATGTCTTTGCCGAATTCGATCTTTCCGGTGTCGGGCCTGGTGCGACCTGTAATGAGGTCGAGCAAGGTGCTCTTACCGGCTCCATTCGGGCCGATGAGGACTCGCAGTTCGCCTTCGTCCATGTAGAAATTCAGATCCGAGATGGCCTTGTACCCATCGAATGTTTTGTTGACGCCTTCAAGACTCAGAATGAACTGTCTCGCGGTATGGCTCATGCCGAGTCCTTGGTTCCGACGTCTTCAAGTCCCGTAGGTTTCTCCGGCAACCGAGCTGCGTCAGTCTTGGGCAACACTGGCACTCGCCGAGCCTGCCACGTTCTTCTCAATTGTCGAAGTTGGTCCGGCAAACCTACAATGCCTTTGGGCATGAAGATCACGACGAGGATGAACAGGCCACCCAGAATGTAGAGCCATTGCTCGGCAAAAGCGCGTGTGGCGTAGCTTTTGAGTGCGTTGACGCCAATCGCGCCGAGGATCGGGCCGATCAAGCTGGATCGACCGCCGACCGCTACCCAAACCACTGCTTCGAGAGATTTGTCGGGAGCCATTTCGCTCGGATTGATAATGCCGACTTGAGGAACGTAAAGGGCGCCGCCGAGGCCCGAAATAACGGCGCAAAGCACGAACACGAATAGCTTGTAACTCGCGGTGGCATAGCCGGAGAAAAGCACCCGGTTCTCTGAATCACGAATCGCGCGCTGGATAAGGCCAAATTTCGTCGAGGTAAGCCAACGGCAGAGCAGATAGGTCAGCAACAGAAGAATGCCCGAAGCGATGTAGAGCCAGCGCTTCGTCGCGGGATTGTTGATGTTGGCCCCCAGAATGAACTTGAAGTCCGTGAGACCGTTGTTCCCGCCGAAAGTGAAATCGTTTCGGAAAAACATCAGGCAAGCAGCGTAAGTCAAAGCCTGGCTGAGAATAGAAAAATAGACTCCTTTGATTCGAGAACGAAACGCCAGAATACCGAAGATAAAAGCCGCCAGCGCTGGAAGCCAAACAACGGCCGCAGCGGCAAACCAAAAGCTCTTAAACGGAATCCAATGCGGCGGCAGCCCGCCAGTAGCCGGATACTTCTGAGCAAATTCCAAAAACACCATGAAATCGGGTATGTCGGCCTTATACTGCCCAAGTTTTCCGATCATGAGCATCAGATGCATCCCCAAGGCGTAACCGCCCAAAGAAAAGAAAAAGCATTGGCCGAGGCTGAGCAAGCCGGTGTAACCCCAAAGCAGATTCACTCCGAGCGCGAGCACGGCGTAGCAAAGATATTTGCCATACAAGTTGATGCTAAAGTTGCTGACGTAAAAGAAGCTGTCTGGCGGAACGAAAGCGTTGAGGATCGGGAGAAGAACAAGCGCGATGAAGGAAACGATTCCAATGCCAACCCACTCTCTCTTGGCGAAAAGCGGCTTCACGTAATTGAGGATTCGAGAGCTGGCCCGACAAGGCAGCGAGTCTTGAGGGCTTGATTTCTCCTCGGCGCGGTCCCGTGGCCCTCTGAATTCGGACAACCGCAAGCTGCACGGCCGAAATGCGACAGAGCGTCGAACAACGGCTGGATCGCGTTGAGAGTGAGTCGTAAAATGTGTCTGGTGGCGATCATTTCCTCATCCGTCCAGGCTGCGGCTGCGCGCGACGAAAAGACCGGCTGGCCGCCATTGGAGGAACAAGATAATGGCAGCCAGCACGGTGATTTTACCCATCACGGCGCCGAGCCAGGGTTGCAGGATCTGGTCGGTCACGCCAATGCCCAACGAGGCGCACACCGTGCCCACCAGATTTCCCACACCACCGAGCACGACAATCATAAAGCAATCGACAATGTAGTTCTGGCCGAGGCTGGGACCTACGTTGCCGATCTGAGAAAGACACGCCCCTGCCACGCCAGCCAGTCCCGACCCGAAAGCAAAAGTCAGCATATTAATTCGATTCGTGCGGACGCCCATGCACGCGGCCATATTCCGGTTCTGCATCACGGCGCGAACTTGCAATCCAATCGAGGTTTTCGTCATCAGGTAATAAGTTCCGAGCACGATGAATACAGCAAACGCAATGACAAACATCCGGTTGTAAGCAAACAGCACGTCGTTCAGAACCAAGCTGCCGCTCAGCCAACTCGGCGAGGAGACTTGGACGTTGGCTGCACCGAACGCATCGCGAAAGATCTGCTGAAGAAACAAGCTCACGCCCCATGTGGCTAAGAGTGACTCGAGCGGCCGCGAATAGAGAAAGCGGATCACGCTTCGCTCCAGGATAAGCCCGGCCAGAGCCGCGCTAAAAAAGGCCACGACCAAAGCCGCAATGAAATACATATCGAAGCCGAAACCACTTGGTCCGAACCAGCGCTGAAAAATATTCTGCACGAGGTAAGCGGTGTAGGCGCCTACCATCATGATTTCTCCGTGCGCCATGTTGATCACTCCCATGAGCCCAAAGGTAATGGCCAAGCCGAGCGCAACCACCAGCAACACAGCCGACAAACTCAAGCCCCGAAAGGCGGTCCCGAAAAGATTGCCCCACCCCATGTAAGCTTCGATGACCCCTATCGCAGTCGTCACGCTTTTGACCGTTTCTTGGCCGAACTTTCCAGGCGCGGCCAGAGCCTCCTTTTTCAAATTCTGAAGATAGCTCAGCGCATTGATCGAACGCATCCGCGCGAGTTGATCAACCGCCGCAATACGCACCTGAGACGATTCCACGATGAGCTGAGTGATCGCGATGGCTTCCGTTAAAGACGTCCGGACATCTGGGACGGTCTCCTGAGTCAAACGCGATTCGAAGTAAGGGATGTAATCGGGCTTTTGGTCCTGACCAAGTTTGGTGACTGCGTCCCGCCGCACCTTGGGATTGGGGTTAGCCAAGCTGAATAGGTCGAGCGTGGTCTTGATGGCGCGGCGCAGCTTGGAATCAGCTTCCGCTGGCGTTAGGTCGCTCGACAAAAACAACAGCGGCTGACCTTGTTTATCCTTGAGCACTTGGCCGTCGGCCAATTTTATGCCTCGAGCTCGCCCCTCGCCATCCACTTGCGATTCGAGCAGGAAAGGAACCTTGATCTGTTCACCTTCCGCCTCATAGAGGTAAACGCCGCCCCCGCGCCAAGCCGTCAACGCTTGCTCAACGAGCGGGTCATTGGCTCCAATAAGTTTCTTGAGATACTCCGCTTGGACTTGGCTATCCTCGTTCAAGACTGCTTGCACCAGTACGTCCCGGTGCAGGACTTCAGCGCTCGACAGTTCGATCCCTGCCAGGGACACGAGGCTGCTAAGAAGGAGCCTCATAAAATTGGGTGATCGCATGACGAGTGAGTGCGGACAAATCTGAGACGAAACCGGAGCGAGGGGAACAACCTCGCTCCGGCATTGCATCGCCGAGAGGACGGTTACTTGCTTGCTGTCTTAACTCCAAGGAACTTTTCGCTAAACGGCTCACCCGCCACACCCGTCAGAGTCTTGACGACTTTGAACTGCCCATTCGCGAGAGTCTCGCCGATGAACACATTGTTAACAAGGTGATGGTTCTTTTGCATCGTGACTGGACCGGCTGGCCCTTTGAACTTCAGGCCGTACATTGCCTCGCGGACCTTGTCCACCTCGAATGATCCCGCTTTCTCGACGGCTTGTTTCCAGAGATAGACGCCGATGCGAGAGAGGTTCATCGGGCTGCATGTGACCCGGTTTTTCATATCGACGCCAGTCACCTTAAAGTCAACTCCGGTGACCTGTGGGTTTTTCAGCCAGGTGTTCCACGAATCCACGAAGCTCTTATTCTCGGGGCTTTTCAAGGACATGAAATAAGTCCAGCAGCCGAGGTGGCCGACCAGATCCTTGGCAGGCAACCCGCGGAATTCATCTTCCGAAATACTGAACGAAACCACCGGGCAGTTCTCCGAGGTCAGGCCCGCGTTTGCGAATTCCTTGAAGAAGGGAACGTTGGTGTCGCCATTAAGAGTGCTGATCACGCAGGCTTTGCCTCCGGCCGCGAATTTCTTAATTGAGGCCACGATCGTCTGATAATCGGTGTGGCCGAATGGCGTGTAGATCTCCTCGATGTCTGAATCCGGAATGCCCTTGGACTTCAGATATTGCTTGAGGATCTTGTTCGTTGTGCGGGGATAAACATAATCCGATCCGAGCAGATAGAATTTCTTCTTTCCATCAGAGATCATGTAATTGACCGCTGGTACAGCCTGCTGATTGACCGCTTCCGCAGTGTAAAAGATATTCTTCGACAGCTCTTCGCCTTCGTATTGCACTGGATAGAAGAGCAGGCTGTTCAGTTGCTCGAAGACCGGCAGAACGGACTTCCGGCTCACGGACGTCCAGCAACCGAAGACCACGGCGACCTTATCTTTCTCGATCAACTGCCTGGCTTTCTCCGCAAACAGCGGCCAGTTGGAAGCAGGATCGACAATGACAGGCTCGATCATCCTCCCCTTGACACCGCCGGATTTATTGATCTCGTCGAAGGTGAAGAGGAGCACATCCTTGAGCGACGTCTCGCTAATCGCCATCGTGCCGCTTAAGGAGTGCAGCACGCCGACTTTGATTGTTTCCGCGGCTCCCAAAGCTGCAGTGGCAGCCGCAAGGACCGCGATGGTGACAAGTTTCTTGAGTATTAGTTTCATAGTTCGTGTGTGTTGAATTGCTGTGTTGTTGTGGTTTAGAAAGCGTAAGAGGCACCGATCCCCGCGATGACACGGGACTCGTCTCCGTCGAATCCTCCATTGAGCGTCGTGTGCTCGTAGCGAATTTCGGGTTGGATCTTGAGCGCCGGTGTCGGCCGGAGATTCAGTGTGAGCGTCAAGCTGTAGAGGTCCATGCCGGTGTTAACAGGGAAACCGAGTAGCCCGGAAGTTCCGGCACCATCCCCGTCGTTGATGTAATCCCCGCGGAAGGCCAATCCAGCTTTCGGCGTGAAGTCTGTCCAGATCCAGCCTCCGATTGACCACCAATCTTTCGAGCCTTTCACCTGGTCAGCGCTGAAATAGTCCAGCTCGGTAGCGATGTTGAGGTTGCATTTTTCGACCAATTGACGGCTGGCAATCAGTGATCCACCCTTCAGCCAGAGACTATTGTCCGTCCCTTCCCGGCCGCCGAATCCAATCAGGCTGATAGAAGTCTTGTCATCTGGTTTCAAGCCCAGGCTGCCCATCAGAGTCTTGAACCCGTTTCCGTCCTTAACCCCGGTAAAGAGACCGTTTTGAACGCGCACTTTAAAGTCCACTTTCTCGGTCAAGTTGTAACCGAGTTGCACGCCTGTGGATGGCCCATTGCCGGTGAAGAACCATTGGTTACCTTGCGAAAAGTTTGGGTTCGCGACACCGCCATCGCCCGACTCAAAATTGAGCAGCGAAATCAATTGTCCCGCTTTCACATTCAGCCCAGTGCCCACCGGAACGTTCACGTTGACGAATGCCTCACGCAAAGTTTCCAAGCCTTGAAGCTCACCGCCCGTGTTCACAAACTGAGCGTCCTGGCCGAAGATAAGCGACGCTCGATAGCCAGCGTCCCATTTGTCCCCGCTCGTTTCCACAGGCTTTTCCAAAGTGATCTTGACCTTATTGAGGGTGAAAGAATTGTGATCCCGAGACCAAAGGTAACCATTTGAGACGCCGTCCTTGGGCGCGCTGGAGTCGTAGAAGTATGAGGCAGAAACAAAACCACTGATCGTCGAATCCGACAAGGCTTTGAGAGATTGCATTCCCCCGCTCGGCATTGTGCCTGCCTTCTGAGCAGCGGATTCCAAAGCATCGAGACGCTTGCGAAGATCCTGGTTCTCTTTCTCAAGTTTTTCGACGCTTCCTGTGGCAGGCTGCGCATAGAGAGCTGTGCTCGCGGCTACCACGGCGCTGCCCAGATACAAGCCCAATGATTTGAACCTGCTTCGGCGATGATCGGTAATGTTTCTGCTCATTTTGAATTTCATGCGGTTTGGTTGTTGTTGGTTTCGACTGTTAGTGGATGAAAAAAGCCGCTGAGTGTTCACACAGCTCGTTTTCATTCACTGGGCTGATCGGCCGTTGCTCAACGGCCAAACGCTATCAGCAGCCTTTAGCAACGCGGATGCCACCAGCGGATTGGCGCGAATGAATCCTTCTCATCACATCAATGACTCGATTTCATGGATAGCGCTTCGAGTCGGCAGGAGTCGCGTTACAAAGTTTTTAAGTGGCTCCGGAATCATTATATGGAGCCGATCGATTGACGAAAATGCCGACGAACGTCCGAGCCGTTGGGCTTTGGTTTGGTCATCCAGAACAGACGAGTTGTTCTCTTTTGTGCAGCGTGAACAAAATGCGCGAAACGAAGACGGGAGGAACCACTCGCTCCAAAACGCGGCCATCCCCGGCAAACTCCGAACGGTGTTGGTAGATTCGATGGCGTGACTGATCAACCCCGCGCAGCCGTACGGTCGCGGATCGTGTGCTTCTCTGAATCGATCATCACCGTCGTGCGCTCAATCCCTTCATAGTCGAATTCGGTTCCCCGCTGTTTTCAGTGGAACCATTTCCGTGTCCGGGCTGGAAGACTCACTCCGGAGGGGTGCCTGGAGTTTGGACATTTTCGGGCCGTGTGCTGTTGTAGCCGATGAGGTTTGCGACTCACATCTCCCGGATGGGAGATTCGAGAATAGCCCACCCTTTCAAGGGTGGGATTAGGTAGTAAAAAGCCAAAGTCCCGAAGGGACGGTTGAACTATTCGCGGACGATCCTTTGTCCTGAACAGACAGTAGGAGCTCACGTGCGACATTGGGGGATTCGGCCGTCCCTGCGGGACTTGTGCAATCGCTCATGCGAACCCGGCAGTCAACTGCCGGGCTATTCTCAAATCTCCCTCCGGGAGACGAAGGCAGCCAATAGGTCCAAACTCCAGTCAGCCCGGCGGGATGAAAAAAAGGTATTCATCCGCTGTGGACCTATTCCTTTGAAAACAGCGGGGAACCTCGAATTCCCAATCGTACGGTTCTGGATCAGCCATAAAGGACAGGAACGGGATGGTCTTGGCTTGATCCTCTGAGAGAGCAGCGGATTTGTCCGAATGAAATCTGGCCAGGCCGCGTCAAAATGTGTTGATTGGCAATTCGTCAGAGAGACTATATTAGTAACCCATGAACCAACTGCGAACATTGACTCGATATGCCTCGGTGCTCGTAACGCTCTGCGCGTTTGCTGCTGTTACTCTTTCGGTGCGGGCCGATACCCTAGGCGGCGCGGCGCCGGGCATTGACTTCAACCGCCAGATTCGGTCAATACTTTCGGAGAACTGCTTTACTTGCCATGGCCCCGACGAAGGCACTCGCAAAGCAAAGTTCCGGCTCGACAACAAAGAGGCCGCCTTCAAAGGAGGAAAATCCGGCTCGCCGTCGATCGTTCCAGGTAAACTCGACGAGAGTGAATTGATTAAACGCATCATTAGCGCGGACGAAGACGAAGTGATGCCCCCGCCCAAATCACAGAAGAAACTCACATCGGCACAGATTGATCTGTTGAAGCGGTGGGTGGCTGAAGGTGCCGTTTGGCAAACGCACTGGGCTTACGAGAAGCCAATGCGCCAGGCGCCGCCAGAGACAGCGGACAAGAGTTGGGGCCGTAACGAAATTGACCGCTTCGTGTTGTCGCGCTTGGAGAAGGCGGAGCTCAAACCCTCGCCCGAAGCTGAAAGGACCACGCTCGTCCGCCGCGCGGCGCTTGATTTAACGGGCTTGCCGCCAAGCGTGCAAGAAGTGGATGCCTATCTGAACGACAAAAATCCGGATGCGTATGAGAAAGTCGTGGGCCGTCTGCTCACCTCGTCGCGCTATGGTGAACACATGACGAAGTTCTGGCTCGATGCTGCGCGTTATGCTGATTCTCATGGGTATCACATCGACTCGAAGCGTGACATCTGGCCTTATCGCGAATGGGTGATCAAAGCGTTTAATCAGAACATGCCGTTCGATCAATTCACGACCGAACAGCTCGCCGGGGATTTGCTACCGAACGCGACCACGAGCCAAAAAATCGCTTCCGGTTACGTGCGCTGCAATATGAGCACCGGTGAGGGCGGCTCCATCGACGCCGAATATCAGGCGAAGTACACTTTCGACCGCACCGAAACCACGGCCACGATTTGGATGGGTTTGACCTGGACTTGCGCCCGCTGTCACACACACAAATACGATCCCATTACGCAGCGTGAATACTACGGCCTTTACTCGTTTTTCAACAACTTGAACGAGCCTGTCATGGACGGCAACAAGCCCAATCCCGACCCGTTCATCCAGTTGCCATCACCGGAACAGAAGGCGCGCCAGGACGAGCTGAAGCAGTTCATCGCGGACGGCGCGAAGCAAATCGAGCGGCCTGTCCCCGAGTTGGACAAAGCGCAAGCGCCGTGGCAGGCGGACTGGCACAAGAAATTGAGCGTCGGCTGGAGGACTGTGAACCCCGCGACAACCCGTTCGGCGAACACCAATGGAGCCACGTTGAAAGTTTTGCCGGACTTGTCGATCCTCGCTGAAGGCCCAACGCCAACTCAGGATGTCTATGAGGTTACATCCATTCTTTCGCCAGGAAGGCTTGCCGCTCTTCGAGTGGAAGCTTTGCCTCACCAATCCCTACCTCAAGGGAGTAGCGCCCGTGCGGACGATGGCAGGTTTCGTCTGTCTGAAATCGAGGCGGAGATCGTTGTAACCGACGTCGCCAGCAAGACCAACAAGCCAAAGAAACTGAAGTTCGTGCAAGCTGCATCGGATACGGCTGAGGGAAACTACGAAGCTCGCAAAGCCATCGATGGGAATGCCGACAGCGGATGGAGCGTTGGCACAAACTCTATTGCAGAACCGCACCAGGCGGTGTTTGTTTTGGGCGAACCGATGGAAGTGGCAGCCGGATCCGAGTTGCGGATTCGCTTGCGGTTCGAAGGTTCCGATCCGAGGCGAGCTCTCGGGCATTTCCGGCTCGCGATGGCCAGGGATACCGAGTTGGTGCAACTGCTGATCCCCACCAAGCAAGAGCCCTGGCGAGTGCTCGGACCGTTCCAGAGCGAAGGACTTCAGGCCGGTTTCGTCAAAGCCTATCAGCCGGAGCAGGAGATCGATTTGAAGAAATCCTATCCGGGTGTGCGCGAGGAAATCAAGTGGAGCGCTCGCCCCGAGCTTGAAGATGGCAAAGCACACTTGCTCGTTCACGAATTGCACGGCGTTCACGGCGCGTACTATTTCTACCGGACGATCAAGGTCGGAGAAGATCGAAAGGCTGAGTTCACCCTGCGCGCCGACCAACTGTTCAAGGTTTGGCTGAACGGCCAGATGGTGCTTGAGCGCTCGACGCCGGCGAATCCTGCGGATGGGCCGTCGAAAGCCACAGTGGATCTGAAAAAGGGTGAAAACAAACTTCTCGTGAAAGTGGTCAACCACCAAGGTTATGCTTACTTCTCGTTCGATACTAACCTGGGCGGAGGCGATGTGTTATCGGCGGAAGTCGCGCCAATTCTCGCGGTGACGGAACAGCCGTCCCAGGGCGAGCTTACAAAGGTCCGTGACTTATATCGCCGCGAGCATTCGGATGAGTTCAAGCAACTGTTTGCGAATATGGAGCAGTTCCGCGCGGAGCAAACGTCGCTTGAAGGAGCCATTCCCACGACAATGATCGCGAAAGAGCTGACGAAGCCCCGTGACACCTTCATGTTCGCGCGCGGCGAATACGATAAGCCTGGCGAAAAAGCTTCCGCAGGTGTGCCCTCGATATTGCCACCGCTCCCGAAAGATGCGCCCACCAATCGGCTGGGTCTGGCCCAGTGGCTTGTCAGCCCGGACCATCCACTCACGGCGCGCGTCGCGGTCAATCGGATTTGGCAGCAGTATTTTGGCGTGGGTCTGGTCAAGACGGCCGAGGACTTTGGCGTTCAAGGCGAGCGGCCTTCCCATCCGGAGCTGCTCGATTGGCTGGCCACTGAGTTCGTGCGAACGGGTTGGGATGTGAAGCGTTTGCAACGGATGATCGTGACTTCTGCGACTTACCGGCAATCCGCGAAGCTGACGCCTGAGTTGCTCCGTCGTGATCCCGAGAACCGTCTGCTGGCTCGCGGCTCGCGCTTCCGCGTCGATGCGGAAGGAGTGCGCGATATGGCGCTCTATTTGGGCGGCCTGCTCGTCGAGCGGACGGGCGGGCACAGCGTCAAGCCCTACGAGCCGTCCGGACTTTGGGAGGCTGTGTCATTCAATAACTCGCAAAAGTATGTTCCGGACATCGGCGAGAGCCAATACCGCCGCAGCCTTTATACCTATTGGAAGCGGCAGAGTCCGCCGCCGAACATGTTGATCTTCGATGCGCCAACACGCGAGTACTGCGTTGTGAGGCGTCCACGGACGAACACGCCATTGCAAGCGCTCGCGCTGTTGAACGATCCTCAATTCGTCGAAAGCTCGAGGGCTTTCGCTCAACGGATTCTGCTCGAAGGCGGGGAGACCGGCGAAAGTAGAATTGCCTTCGCGTTCCGGCTGGCGACGGCGCGCAAGCCAACACAGGGTGAAGTGGCTGTGCTTCAACAAGTGCTCGATCAGCATCTCGCCGATTACAAAAAGGACAAGGACGCCGCGGACAAGTTGCTCGGCGTCGGAAGTTTTAAAGCAAAGGATTGCTTTGATCGAAGCGAGCTCGCCGCATGGACGACCATCGCCAGCATGATTTTAAACCTGGATGAGACCGTTACAAAAGGCTAGGCCCATCTAAGTTGATTGGCTCAATGGACGAGACGTTGGATTGACTGACTTTTCAGAAATAGAACTTATGGACCCACTAAGAGAGCACGGTTTGTTGTTAACCCGACGACATTTCTTCGGTCGCATGGCCGCGGGCATTGGCACCGCGGCATTGGGCTCGCTGATGAACCCGGGGTTGTTCAGCAGCTTCGCCAACGGGGCCGCCAAAGGCGCGCTCGGCAAGCCGCATTTCGCGCCGAAGGCCAAACGGGTCATTTACCTTTTCATGGCTGGCGGGCCGGCGCAGATGGAATTGCTCGACTACAAACCTGAGCTGGAGAAGCTGCACAACTCCGAATTGCCCGAGTCCGTCCGCATGGGCCAACGCATCACCACGATGACCTCGGGCCAGAAGGCATTTCCAGTGGTGAAGCCGATCTTCAAGTTCTCGCGCCAGGGAAAGTGCGGGACTTGGATCAGTGAACTCTTGCCGCATATCGGCGGCATCGCGGACGACATCTGCATCATCAAAACGATCAATACTGAAGCGATCAACCACGACCCCGCGATTACTTGCATTCAGACCGGTTTCCAGCAACCAGGCCGGCCATGCATTGGATCCTGGCTGAGCTACGGGCTGGGCAATGACAACGAAAACCTTCCCTCCTTCATTGTCATGATTTCAAGCGGCAAGGAAAGCGATCAACCGCTTTACACCCGTTTGTGGAGCGCTGGTTTTCTGCCGTCCGAATATCAGGGCGTCCAATTCCGCGGCACCGGCGATCCAGTGCTCTATTTATCAAATCCTCCGGGAGTGTCTAGCGCAACGCGTCGTCGCATGCTGGACGGGATTGCAGCACTCAACTCCAAGCAATTCGACACATTCGCCGATCCTGAGATCAGCACGCGCATTGCTCAATACGAAATGGGTTTTCGCATGCAAAGCTCGGTGCCGGAGTTGGTCGATGTTTCAGGCGAGTCGGAGAGCACGCTGGAGATGTATGGTCCCGACGTGAAGAAGGCGGGATCGTTTGCTTACAACTGTCTGCTCGCGCGTCGCATGGCCGAGCGAGGCGTGCGTTTCATCCAACTGTATCATCGCGGCTGGGATCAGCACGGCAACCTGCCGAAGCGTATTCGCGAGCAAGTCAAGGATACAGACCAGGCCAGTGCCGCTCTCGTCAAAGATCTCAAACAGCGCGGGATGCTCGACGACACGCTCGTCGTTTGGGGCGGCGAATTCGGGCGCACGGTTTATAGCCAGGGAAAAATCGAGCCGGATAACTACGGCCGCGATCATCACGGGCGATGTTATTCAATTTGGATGGCGGGCGGCGGTGTCAAAGGCGGCATTACCTACGGCGAAACCGACGATTACTGTTACAATATCGCCGAGAACCCAGTCCACATCCACGACCAAAACGCCACCATTTTGCACTGCCTTGGCGTTGAGCACGAGAAGCTGACCTATCGGTTCCAAGGGCGCGACTTCCGCCTGACCGACATTCACGGTCAGGTGGTAAAGGGCATTCTTGCGTAAAAGGCGTGCCCAAAATTAAACACCGAGCTTCCCACAAGCCGAACTCGTTAAATCGTCAGCGCTCGTTCGCGCGCCACGACTTTCCATCGGCCCGTGGCCCGGCCGTTCTTCACGACCACGGCCTCGGAATGCAATGCGACAGTCGGACAAATGTGGCGAGGCACCCCGTACAGAACGTCACCCACCCTAAATTCGTTAGCCCTGAGTGTCTCGATGACAAGATGCTCCTCGCTATGATTGGTCGCTGAAGCATCGGGAAGGTCGAGAAACTGAACCCGCGGATGGGGATTCTCGGCAGCCACCGCTTTGTGACCGAGATCGAGGCAGAGAAGATTTGCTCCTGGCTTGCTGATGACGCGCGTTAAGAGCAGAGCCGCAGGCAAGAATTCAAGATCTGGCAATTTGTCGGTATAGCTAAAGTCCCAAAGCAGGGTGGTGCCTGGACTGCACTCGACATCTGGCCTGCGCGCGTGAATCGGAAACGTCGGAGTTCCGCCAGCTACAACCTTGGGAACAGGCAGACCTGCTTTCAACAGTTCCTGGCGGAGCCCGCTCACGAGGGCGAAAGCCGCGTCACAAATGTGGGTTCGCTCCGCAACGTCGGTCTGATTGATATGGCCGTCATAGGCGTGAAGCCCACCCGGCCGCAGACCAGTGGATTGAGCGATAAGGCGATAAAGTTCAACCGCCCCGGGCCCTGGTGCGACTCCCGTCCGGTGCATCCCGCTATCGACATCCAGCAACAAATCGAGACTGACCCCCGCTTCCGAGAAGGCACTCGCCAACAGACGGATCGAGTCCGCGTCATCAGCAATGGCCGAGAACTTCGTGTTCGGGAATGTTTTTACCAACTGGACGAGCCGCTTCACATTAGGGCCCACAGGTTGATAGGCCAGCAACACATCCGCAGCGCCGCAAGCCGCGACCATCTCGGTTTCGGCGATTGTCGCGCATTTGAATTTGGAAATGCCGAACCCCATCTGAATTCGGATCACCTCCGGTAGCTTATGCGTCTTGATATGAGGACGAAGCCGCGCAACATCACGCACGATTTCCAACATTCGACGAACGTTATGTTCGACCCGGTCCGGATAGATCAGCAAAGAGGGGGAAGGGACTTCACTTACATTGGCGACGGTGTACCAGGAACTCGACATGGCGTTGAAAAATGGAGGAGAGCGTTGAGTCTATTTCTCGATTTCAAAGATGGCTTCGACCTCGACCGCGATGTTGCCGGGCAAGGCGGCCATCCCCACAGCGCTGCGTGCGCCAACGCCGTTGTCCTTACCGAACACATCTGCAAAGAGTTCGCTGCAACCATTGATCACTGCGGGATGCTCGCGGAAGTCGTGCGTGCTGTTCACCATTCCGAGCAGCTTCACGAGGCGTTTGACTCGATCCAAGCTGCCCAGTTGATCACGAAGCGTGGCGAGTATTGTCAATCCAACCTGGCGGGCCGCCAACTTCCCGGCTTGCAAATCAAGATCATCTCCAACCCGCCCAACCATCAGTGACATGTCGGCTCTCAAAGGGCCGTGCCCCGACACATAAGCCAAATTATCCACAATCACGACCGGTTTATAGACGCCTGCGGGCTTGGGTGCCGGAGGAAGTTCAAGTTTCAGTTCTTTGACGCGAGCTTCTGCATTCATGGAAATGTTCTATGTTGGATAGGTTAACCGCTTTTGAATGGCTAAGCATTCATTGGTTGCAGTTCCGCAGGCAAGACTTTTTCCGCGGGATCTGCAAAGCAATATCCGGCACCGCAACGGCAAGGACAAGGATGGCTGCTTCACTGGTCTTTGGACGGAACGAAGGCCGTTAGCACTTTGCCGTCCGTGCCGTTCCACACGCGCAATACGCTGTCCTGGCCACCTGCCACAACAATCCTGCCGTCCGCGCTGACCGCCGCCGAGTGCATGAAGTCGATCACCCCGTCGAAGGAGCGGACTTTATCTCCGTTTTCTTTAACCGTACGAACTTGGTTGTCACCGGAACAGGCCAAGGTTTGGTCGGTCGTTCCAACAAAAGTTATCGAGGTGACTTCTTTGGTAAAGCCCTCGATCGTCTTCTTTCTCTCGCCGGTAACAAAATCCCACATCTTGATGACATTGTCCGCGCCGGAACTCGCCAAAGTTCTCCCGTCTCTCTTCCAACTCACCCCAAGTACGTGGTGAGTGTGACCTTCGAACGACTTAACGATTTTGCCAGTGGCTAGCTCGACGACCTTCACAAATTTATCGGCGGCACCGGAAGCCAGATGCTTTCCGTCAGCCGAAAAATCGAGACTGAAAACGGCGTCGCTATGAATGTTCTTAAACTCTCGGACTAACTTGCCATCAGCCAATGCCCAAATCTTTATTTCACCACCGCGGGTCGGTTCCCCGCTTCCTGTCGCCAGCAATTTGCCATCCGGACTGAAGCGGAGCGCGTTCACGCGATCCACGATCGGCGATGTGGCGTCATCGGTTCCGATGACTCTTTCGAGCGTCCAAGCCGGATTTGCGTCCCAAACCACTGCAGCGTGATCGGATGCGGATAAAACCAAGGCACCTTCCTTGCCGTAGGCGACCGCCGAAACCGACCCTTTGTGGCCCTTGAACGTTTCAAACGCCGTTCCATCCTCCGCGCTCCAAGTATGAACGAGTTGATCATCCCCGCCGGTGCCAACCGTGAGATTGTCAGGCGAGAATGCGATCGTTCGAATTGGTTTCTCTGCCTCGGATGCTGCCTTCTTCGCCACCTGCACATCGGCGTCGGCCTTCTTCTGCTCCACTTCGGCGGTTTGTAAAGCACTCTTTGCTGCTGTTATGGTCTCGACAGCTTGGTCCACTGATTTCTTGGCCAATTGCAGCTCGTTTTCGGCATTGGGTTTTGCGAGTTCCGCCTTTTTGAACTCATTTTCGGCGTCTGCAATTGTCTTGATCGCTGCCGTGATTTTGTTCGTACCCTGCTTCTGCTTTTCATCCGCGTCCGCAGTGATCTTATCGAAAAGCGGCTTGATCTGTCCTGCTGCAAATGATTTGGCAGCGACATTGTCGATGGCCTTTTCCGCCAAAGTTTTCGCGTCCGCGGCAATCTTTGATTTGGCGTTCGCGTCAGCCGCCATGCTCTCCGCAATGCCCTTGGCCTTGAGCGCGACTGCTGCCACGTCAGCAGCTAATTTGCTTGCGGATGTCTTCGCGGCTTCGGCAGTTTCGCCCTCCGCGGCAGCTTTCGTCTTCGCGGCGACTGCTGCCGTATCCGAAGCGATGCGGTCGCTGATCCGTTTGGTTTCCGCCGCTTGGTCCGCGGGTACGGTAGCTTGGGCTGCCTTTTCGACAGCGGCCTTTGCTTCTGCCGCAGCGTTCTTGGCCGCCTTGTCGGCAGTTTGAAAATCCTCGGTGACTTTCTTGATTTCCGCCCGCAAAGTAACCAGAGCCTTTTCCGCGTCAGACTTCGCGGTCTTGGCGGTTTCCACCAATTTCTGTTTTTCTCCAAATGACTTTTCCGCCGCTTTCACGGCATCAGTCGCCTTGCCGACACGGTCCACTTGCGCTTTGTGCTGGGTCTCGGCGGTCTGCAAACCCGTTTTGCGATAGGTCACTTCGCTAGCAGAAAAAGCCAGCGTGCGCTCAGAATCCTGCAAGACTTCTAGCCTGTAACGATCTCCCTTCAATTCCGCAATCTGCTTCCCGTCCTTTGAATCCCAAAGCTTGGCAATATTGTTCGTGCCTGCCGAAGCGAACCTCTTTCCGTCAGGCCGAACCGCAACGCTCGCAATAGGACTTCCATGTTTCATCTCACGGATCGACTGCCCCTTTTCGACGTTCCAGTGCCGAATCGAGCCATCCGGGCTTCCAGAGATGATCTCGTTCCCAGCAGGAAGAATTGTGTCGAGAGAACTGATCGACCCAGAATGCCCCTTCAATTCTTTAAGTGCCGTCAGTTCTCCTTTTGCAGAATCTGGCAGTTTCCAGATGTGAATCATTTTGTCGGCGCCGCCCGTGGCAATTTGCTTCCCCGCAGCGACCCAAGTCAAAGCATTCACTGCATCCGAGGTTTCCGCTTCAGCGAACAGTTCGCCATCGGGCAGACTCCAAATCCTGATCTTCTTATCGACAGAGCCTGAGGCGAGCTTCGTGCCATCAGGAGAGAACTTCAGGGTCGAGATGGCTTTTTCAGCGCCGGCGAGCAGCTTGGCTTCTTTGCCGCTCGCCAAGTCGAACAATTTAACCTTCCCCTCTACGCTGCCGGTGGCCAACCATTCGCCATCGGGACTGATCGCGACCGTTTTCCACATGTTGGTCTCGGTGTCGGAGAAGCTCAGTTTCTGAACATTTTTGGTCCGACGCCAGAGTTTTGCCTGGCGGTAATCACCCGAAGCCAAGAGAGTGCCATCCGGGTTGAAAGCCAGCGAGTGTACCATGTCCCGGTGAGCCACTTTGTGATTTTGGTAGATACTCTCCTTCGACAACTGCGGGTCCGATAATCGTGCCACGAGCTGTCCCGAAGAGATATGGTAAATGAAAATCTGATTGGCCCGCCCACAGGCGGCAAACTGGCCATCCGCAGTCAACGCAACGGCGTAGATAGGATTCAAAGTTTGTGGCAAGGACTTCCAGGCTATCGCCGCCGCAGCGTGAACTTCTCCTTTCGCTCCCTGATCGATCCAAAGCTTCAGCAGGCCCAGCTCCTGAGGCGTCAAATTGGATGCAGCCACCTTATTGTCTCTCGGCGGCATCGTCGGGTCGCTTTGATGAGCAGCCGCCTTTAACAGCAAACTTTCCGCGCCACGGCCAGGCACGACCGCAGGCCCGGATTCACCTCCCTTGAGAATGGTTTGCGGAGTCTCCAAAACTAAGTCCGCTTTCGCCTTGGTGAGATTGTGACACGCGAGGCAGTTGTTCTTGAAGACCGGAAGAATCTCTTTTTCAAAATCGACGGCTCTCGTCCGCTTCATGTCGGCAATCGCAATCGCCGCAGGTTTATTGTCGGACGGCTTCCCCTCGGCACCTCGAGCGAGAGTCAGGCCAGCGGCGAGCGCGACCGCGAAGTGGAAAATGGATTTTGGTGATGAATTTAGATTTATCATGGGGTGAATGAGGATGTTAGATTATCGGTTATCTCTAGGGGTGGCAAGCATTTGAACAGGAGAACCAGCAGTTCTGCCCATGAACCTGGGTGGGGTGAGAGTCCCCTCGAACCCTGACCTTTTCTGGCGATCGAGCATGTCAGGGCTCGATGGAGTCTCGCCCCACCGTTCAAGGGCGCAATGCGCGCACAAAGTTCGGGGTGTTCTCATTTTGGGTTCCGACCATCTGAAGTCGGAACTTCCTGTGTTGCGGTACGTAGTCCCGGCTTCAGCCGGAGGGGCGTCGGCAAATCCAGAGGCGTTGGATTCTCCCACGCGACGCCGCCTGAACGCGGGACTACATGCGTGCCAAAATGAGACTTGCTGCAGGAGAACGTGCTTGCATCGGATCTCAGCAAGGAGTTACATTTTGGAAGTATCACCAAAATGCCTCTCAAGACTTCAACCATCTCAACCTTTAAATGATGTGTAGGGCTCATGCGTTTCCGTTGGTGCTGATGCTCGCGTTCCTTCGGCCAACCGCGCTGTTCAGCCAGAGCTCGAATGTTGTTAACCCTGCCAAAGATCCAATCGTTGAAGTCACCATCGATCCCAAGTCGATCCAGTTGATCGGGCAAAAGGCGCAATTCAGAATTCTCGTTCACGGCAAAAGGGCTTCCGGCGATTTGGTTGATCTGACGCGGGCAGCTAGTTTTAATTCAAAAACACCCGATCTCGTTTCAGTGTCATCCCAAGGTCATGTGCAGGGGCGAAGCGATGGCAAAGGGATTATCGAAGTGCAGGCAGTCGGCTTTAAAAGTGAAGTCGAAGTTTCAGTCGCCCAAACAACAGCTCCGAGACGCTTTAATTTCGAGGATGATATCACGCCCTTGTTCAGCCGCTACGGTTGCAACTCCTCAGGCTGTCATGGCAAAGCGGAAGGCCAAAACGGATTTAAATTATCGGTGTTCGGTTATGACCCAAAAGCGGATTACAAGGCGCTCGTGGTGGAAAGCCGTGGACGTCGAATATCCCCGGCCGCTCCTGACCACAGTTTGCTGTTGTTGAAGCTCTCGGGGACAATGCCCCACGGAGGTGGCCCACGCATTCGGCTTGGAACGTCGGAGTTTGAAACGATTCGCGATTGGATCGCTGCCGGGGTCCCTTTTGGCGAGCCTGGAGATCCCAAGTTGGACAGCATCGAGATCTCTCCGGCGGAGCGCATTTTATCCACCGGTGCTCAACAGCAACTACGCGCCGTGGCGTCTTACACCGACGGCCGCAAAGTGGACATCACTCATCTGGCCCAGTTCCAATCGAACAACGAAAACCTCGCTCGAGTGAATGATGAAGGGCTGATTTCCGTGGGAGAAGTTCCTGGCCAGGCGGCGATCATGGCCCGCTACATGGGGGCGGTGGCCGTCTTTCAGGTATTGATTCCACGAAGTGAACGGATAGCGAATTATCCTCGATTCCCGGAATACAACTTCGTGGACAAGCTCGTGCATCAGAAGTTGAGCAAGCTGAACATTCTGCCGTCGAAGCTATCGGATGACGCGGACTTTCTGCGGCGCGCCTATCTGGATGTGATTGGAACACTCCCGACGGTTGCGGAAGCCCGCAGGTTTTTGACCGATCAGCGGCCCGACCGCCGAGCCCGGTTGGTGGACGAGTTGCTCGACCGTCCCGAGTATGCTGATTTCTGGGCCTTGAAATGGGCCGATTTGTTGCGAGTGGACAGGTCGATACTTGGACACAAGGATGCCTATGCTTATTACCAATGGATTCGCGACGAGATAGGCGCCAACCGTCCGTTCAACGGGATGGTCCGGAGATTATTGACGGCGGAAGGCCCGCTCGCGGAGGCACCCCAAGGACAGTTCTACAAGATTTTCCAAAAGCCAGGCGACATGGCCAGCACGCTCTCCCAAGTCTTCTTGGGAGTCAGGATTGCCTGCGCTGAATGTCATCATCACCCGTTCGACCGCTGGAGCCAGACCGATTACTATGGCATGCAAGCGTTCTTTCAACCTGTCAGCCGGAAGAAAGGTCCTCGAGGTGATGCGCTCATGGTTGATGGGAATCCCGAAACCAAGAACCCGAGGACTGGCGAGAAGGTTTTTGCGCACGCGCTGGGCGCAAAGATGCCCAGCGCAAATCTCGAAGGCGACCCGCGCCGGCTTTTGGCGGACTGGTTCACGGCGCCTGAAAATCCGTGGTTCGCACGAAACCTCGCCAATCGCCTTGTCGCCCACTTTTTAGGCCGTGGATTGGTCGAGCCGGTCGATGATGTCCGAGCGACGAATCCTCCGAGCAACCCCGAGCTGCTCGATGGATTGGCCAGCTACGTGGCCGAAGTAAAGTTCGACCTCAAGCAGGTGATTCGGACCATCACCGCCTCGAGCACTTACCAGCTTTCATCGCATCCCAACGAGACGAACGAGCGCGATGAGCAGAATTACTCGCGAGCCCTTTTCAAACGATTGCCAGCCGAGGTTTTGCTCGATGCGATTTGCCAGACCACAGGTGTTAGCGAGAAATTCGCCGGAGTTCCTGCGGGCTACCGAGCCATCCAGCTTTGGGACAATGATGTCTCGCACTACTTTTTGAAATTGTTTGGTCGGCCCGTTCGCAAGACGGCCTGCGAATGCGAGCGCAACGTGGAAGCCAGCATCGCGCAAGTTTTGCACCTGATGAATTCGCCGGAAATTTACGGCAAGCTCAACCATGAGTCCGGGGCTGTAGCCAAGATCGAGAACGCCCTTCCACAGGATAGTGCGTTGATCGAGGAATTGTACCTGAATTGTTACAGCCGGTTTCCGAGCGAGGATGAACGCCGCGTTGCGGAAAATTATCTTCGTGCTCCCAACGCGAGTCGCCGCTCCGCTGCAGAAGATCTGCAATGGAGCATGCTCAACTCTTTAGAATTTATTTTCAATCACTGACACAGTTCAAAGTCTGATAAGGAGGCAATATGAAACGTTTCAATAAATACTGCGATGGAATCGACCGGCGCGACTTTCTCCGGATCGGCACGGTCGGGCTGCTTGGTTTCAACTTGGGGCTGCCCTCTTTGCTGGCGCAACAAGCCCGCACCGCTGCCAACCCCAAATCCGACGTCTCACTTATCCTCGTGTTTCTGAAAGGTGGCCTGAGCACCATCGACACCTTCGATCTTAAACCGGACGCTCCTTCCGATATTCGCGGCGAGTTTAAATCGATTCCAACCAATGTTCCCGGAATTCGAATCGGAGAACTTCTCACGAAAACGGCGCAGCAGATGGACAAGTTTTCGCTCATTCGTTCGTTCGGCCATCGGAGCTCGGACCATGGCCCGGCCGATCATTACATGCTGACCGGTTATCATCCGCTTGCCAGCTTCAACGCGAATCTAACGCCTAACAATCAATTTCCATCCCATGGATCGATCATCGCTCAAAAGCTGGGACCGCGCGGTTCGGTTCCTCCGTACGTCTGTTTGCCGATGATGCATGCAAGCGCGGGCTCGGCTTACCTCGGTGCGGCTTCGGTTCCGTTTGTCATTGAAGCCGACCCAAGCTCGCCTGGTTTTTCCGTTCCTGATCTCGCGCCTCCGATTACCCTGGATGCCTCACGCCTGGCGGCCCGCCGCGAGCTTTTGGCCAAGGTGGACCGATACCAACACCAGACCGAAGTTGCCTCGAACGCAAGCGCTCGGAGCGTGAGCGTGTTTGGGCAAAAGGCCCTCGACCTAATGACCTCTCCAGCCGCAAAGAGAGCGTTCGATATCTCGGCTGAGCCAGACAAGCTTCGCGATGAATATGGCCGTAACACCCTCGGTCAAAGCTGCCTCATGGCACGCCGGTTAGTTGAAGCGGGCGTTCGTTGCGTGACGATCAGTCACTCGAACTGGGACACGCATTCTGACAATTTCGGAGTTCTGAAGGATCAACTCCTCCCCAAGCTGGATGGGGCTATTGCCACCTTGTTCCGTGACCTCTCAGACCGTGGTTTACTCAACAAAACAATGGTCATTGTCAGCGGTGAATTTGGCCGCACTCCTCGCATCAATAAAGACGCCGGCCGCGATCATTGGAGCAAGTGCTTCACGGTGGCGGTTGGTGGCGGCGGCATAAAAGGCGGACAAGTCGTCGGAACGAGCGATGCCTGGGCTCAAGAACCGGCTGATAACCCATACGGACCCGAGGATCTCTCCGCAACGATGTATCAGTTACTTGGAATTAATCCGAAGGACGAATTGAGAACTCCCGAAGGTCGGCCTGTTGCGGTGGCGAATGGCGGTCGGATTATCCAGGAGCTGGTCTGATTCCCGACATGGCGAGGTAACAAGGCGGGCGAGCCGCCCGCGCTCCGACTGAGACTTCGCTGGCCAATTGTCCGAGTGAAAAACGTTATGAAATCATGCAAAACAATTGCGTTGTTGCTGGCGGTCATTTCTTTCACGAGTCAGTTACTCGGTGATGAGCCCAGTGTCTCTTACATCTTTCCCGCCGGCGGTCAGCGAGGCACATCCGTCAACTTTAACGTCGGTGGACATTTTCTGAATGGCGAAGCTTCGTTCGAGATGCTCGGCCCCGGCGTTGCGGCCAGCCCGTGTGTTCATGAAACCAATACCATTTGGTTCGAGGGTCCAATGATCCCCCTGATCGCTTCCCAACAGATCGAAGATTATCCCCGGGATCATGCCGGCATCGTTAAGATTGCTCCCAATGCCACGCAAGGCGCTCGTTACTGGCGTGTCTGGACCTCGCAAGGCGCAACACCAGCGCGGAAGTTTATCGTAGGTGATCTGCCGGAGGTGGTGGAGCAAGAGGTGAATGGAGATCCCATCCCGGTCCAGGTCAAATTGCCCGTGACCATTAACGGTCGCATTTTCCCGCGTGAAGATGTGGATATCTGGACGTTCCAGGCGCGAGCGGGAGAGCAACTCACCTGCGACGTGAATGCCAAAGGCCTCGGTTCGCCGCTGGAAGCGCGAGTGGATATCATTGATCCCAAAGGTCGGCATTTGACCGATGTGATTGACCGCTCCGGCGCTGATCCGCGACTTCAATTCAAAGCGCCCATCGATGGAATCTATCAAGTTCGCATCCACGATCTCGCCTCTGGCGGACTTCAACATTATGTTTACCGACTCACGATCACGGCGGAACCTTATGTTAACTTCGTATTCCCATTAGGTGGCCAGCGCGGAAGCAAGGTGCAGCTCCAGTTGGCTGGACACGGCCTGCCCTCACAAACCGTGGAGATCAACTTACCAAAGGAAAGCCCAACCACCTTTGCCGTCCAATTCGGTTTCTCGAAATCAGGCACCGCCCCTGTTCTTCTGGAATTGGATGATTTGCCGGAACGTCTTGAATCGGAGCCGAACAACGAGACCGCCACTGCCAATGCGATCGTTCCACCCGCCGTGCTCAACGGCCGGATCAACGAACACGGCGATGTCGATTTCTGGGCTGTCACGGCGAAGAAAGATGAAAGCCTCGCACTCGACCTCATGGCCAGCCGATTGGGGAGTCCGCTGGATTCAGTGCTGATCGTCGCGGATTCGAGCGGGAAACAGCTTGCCCGGAGCGACGATATCAGCGGTGAAGAAAGCGATTCACGCCTGCTTTTCAAAGCGCCATCGGATGGAACTTATTTTCTAAGCGTCCAGGAGCGTTTCGCTTCGAGAAGCCGTCCGGAGTTTGCCTATCGGTTGCACGTCGGTCCACCGCCCGCGCCGGACTTTTCATTGACCTTTGCCTCTAATGCATTGACTGCTGTTCGCGAGATCGCCGGCCTAAGCGCCGAGGAAAAAAAGAAACGTCCGCAGCCGAAGCCCGCCCTGCTTCGAGTCAACGCCGAACGTATCGGTGACTTTCAAGGAGAAATTGAATTAAGTCTCGAAGGTCTCCCCGCTGGCGTTACGGTCAAGGGGACCAAAATCGCCGAAAAACAATCCCGGGTCGAACTCACTTTCACCGCCTCCCCCACAGCCAAGATCGGAGCGACGCACATCACGGTTCTGGGCAAAAGTAAAATCGATGGACGCGAAGTCATCCGCACGGCGACGCTCCCCGTCCCGCGCGGTGAACCGGTCTTCGAAACAGTGTTGTTGGCGGTCGCGATTCCAACGCCGTTCAAGGCTTACGGAGAGTATTTGCTCTCCTACGCGACACGCGGATCGGTTTATCATCGACGGTACATGCTCGATCGCAGGGGATTTAATGGCCCACTCACAGCTCGCCTTGCGGATCGCCAGTTTCGGCATCTCCAGGGAGTGCAAGGACCAGAGATTGCGATTTCGCCGGAAGCCACCGAGTTTGACTACCCAGTAACAATGCCCCCTTGGATGGAAATAGGGCGAACGAGCCGCGCTGTGGTGATGGTCTCGGGGACTCTCAAAGATGACGATGGTGCCGAGCATGTCGTCAGCTACAGCTCCGGCGAGCAGAGCGATCAGATCATCGCCGTGATTTCACCGGGGCTGCTTGGGATCGACGCGGATCGACGATCCTTGCCAGCTCAACCGAATGGAACTGCGGAAGTGCGCGTATCAATCCACCGTGACGAAACGCTGGCCAACGCCCGAGTCAAAGTTGAGCTGGTCGTTCCCCCGCATTTTCGAGGGATCCACGCCGAGCCTGTCACGGTCGAGGCCGGAAAGAACGAAGCGGTTCTCCGAATCACTTTTGGTTCTGAACCCGGGCCTTTTAATATGCCTGCTCTTATTCGAGCCACGACGGTTGATCCGAAAGCCCCCCATTTCTCAGAGACGAGCTTGGAGCTGGTTTCGAGTCTGGCAGCCAGTCGCAACAACTAAGTCGTTTCGAGTATTCACCTTATCCTCACTCTCGCACATGCAGTCCTTAGAGCCTGTTTGGAAATCCAATTCATTCGTAGCAGCCGAGGTAACGAGGCTCAAATTTCTTGAACCTTTCGCGCCCTTCCGCCAGTTCAGAGCCTCGTTACCTCGGCTGCTACGATTTTTAACACAGGCTCTTAGAGCCATTTGGAATTTCAAATGATAGTTGACCCGTTAAACTGAACTCACCATGAACAACAACTCCATGAATAACGTATTGAGCCGGCGTCAACTCCTCAGCACGGTCAGCGCCGCGGCAGCGGGAGCGATGTTCCTCCGGGATAGCATCTGCCGCGCGGAAAACCCCGCGGCCAATGTTGAAGATCGAGGAGCCAAACTTCGCATCACCAGCTTGCGAGGGTTTCGTGTCGGGACAAAGGCGTACATGAAGATTGAGACCAACGACAAAATCGTTGGTTGGGGTGAGGTCACGGGCTTGGACCCGAATGTCGCTGTTGCTTTGGCTCAGTCGCTGTTCGAGTTGTTGAACGGAGAAAATCCCACGCGCATCGAGCACTTGTGGCAGAAGATGTATCGCTCCCACCGCGACATGCGCGGCGGACCTTTCATGACGCATGTGATCTCGGCAATCGATATGGCGCTTTGGGATATCACCGGCAAGGCTTGGGGAGTTCCGGTCTATCGGCTCTTGGGCGGGCCGACCCGCGACAAGATCCGCGTCTATCCCACTGCCAAAGCTGTCAAGACCGGGACTGGCGGACCCCATCCATTTTCGGGCAACCCGTCCGAGGTCAAGGAATTGGTCAAGAGAGTTAAGGACGCTCGGGATCGAGTTGGCGTTGATGGAACGGTGATGTTCGATGCCCATTGCGCCGTGCCGCCGCCCATGCTGATCCAGTTCGCCAACGCGATTGAGCCTTACGATGTTTTGTTCATCGAAGAACCGGCTGTCCCAGGCAACATCGAAGTCTTCAAACGGCTGAAGCAATCCATTCGAGTTCCATTGGCCACGGGCGAGCGCGATCGCACAATTTGGGGAATGCTTCCTTACCTTCAGGAACGGGCCATCGATATCCTTCAACCGGATTGCGGCCACACCGGCGGCATCAGTCAGATGAAGAAAATTGCCACGCTCGCGGAGGCTTACTTCGTGCCCTTGGCGCCGCACAATACGTGCTCGGAACTCGGACTGACCGCAAGCATGCACGTGGCTGCTTCGATTCCATTTTTTCTCATCCACGAGGCTTATCTCGATGGACACATCATGCCGCCCGGTGTCGCGAAGAAAAATTGGCAAGTGGACAAAGATGGGAATGCGTCGTTGCCCGAAGGCCCGGGATTAGGTGTCGAGGTGGATGAATCGATGTTTGAGAAAGTGAACGCAGATCCAAGAAAGATTTTCAAGTGGCCCACCCCCAAACAGCCGGATGGCTCGGTGACCGATTATTGATCCTGATCTGAGAGTGGAGCGCAGGTGTCAAGAACGGCTCGCAAGGTAGGGTTTGACCCACCGCAACACCAGTGCCAACCCTCGACGGCTTCTTCATCCGTGATCGTCTTGCCCGCATTGGCGCGATGCCCTCGCTCAGGGTGAAAATCCGTTTTGAAAAACACCCGGTTTTGGGACAGGCTCTAGGTAGGCGAGTTGACTTGAGGGACTTCTTCCTGTTGCTTAAAGGAGCTCAAGCACCCATACAGATGCGTTCGAACATAAACCGGCGGTTGAGACGATTGGCATTGTTTTCGGCCTGCGCCGCGCTCTCGATGATTTGCGGACTCGGCCCAACACCGTGGGCAGCAGATGAAAATAGACCGCTGCAGAACGGCCAGGTGCACAGAACCATCCTGGTCCTCGGAGATAGCCTTGCCGCTGGTTTTGGATTGGAACCGGACCAAGCCTTTCCCGCGCTGCTCCAGCGGAAGATTGATACTTCAGGGTTGAATTGCTCAGTTGTGAATGCCGGCGTGAGCGGCGACACGACAGCCAGCGGCCTGCGCAGAATCGATTGGTTGTTGAAGCGCAGAGTCGATGTCTTGTTGGTGGAACTTGGAGGCAATGATGGACTCCGCGGTATTGTCCCGGAAGCCACGAAAACAAATCTTCAAAACATCATTCATAGGACCCAACAGAAATATCCGGACGTTAAAATTGTCATCGCGGGCATGCAAATGCCGCCGAACATGGGGGCGGACTACGTGGAGAGGTTTAGCCGGATCTTTCCAGAACTCAGCAAAGAGAACAAAGCTGTGCTCATTCCGTTTCTATTGGAAGGAGTGGGTGGACGCGACGAGCTGAATTTGCCGGACGGCATTCATCCGACCGCTGCAGGGCAAGAAATCGTGGCAGAGAATGTGTGGAAGGTGCTAAAACCACTTTTGTCCAAAGCAAAACCGGAAGAGTCTAAACAGTAACTGAACCCAGCGAAAATCCGCACCTCGGATACGCGGGTCATTTCAAACTCAGAAAATTCCTCACGATAGTCCGGCCGCTTTCAGTCAAGATGCTCTCCGGATGGAACTGAACCCCCCAGATCGGATACTCCTTGTGCTTCACGCCCATGACCTCTCCTTCGTCGGTTTCGGCGGTCATTTCGAGACAGGAAGGAAGAGTGTCGCGTTTGATCACCAGAGAGTGATACCGCGTTGCCAAAAAGGGATTGGGCATGTCCTGAAATAGATCCTTGCCGTTGTGTTTGATTGGCGAGGTTTTGCCGTGCATCATCCGATAGTTGACAATCACTTCCCCTCCAAAAATGTGACCAATGCACTGATGTCCCAAGCAAACGCCGAAGAGTGGTATCTTCGGTCCGAAGGTCCGAATGATATCATTGGACAAGCCTGATTCACGGGGAGAACAAGGTCCCGGTGAGATGAGAATACGTTCGGGATTTAACTCGCGAATCTGGTCGAGAGTAATCTGATCGTTGCGGTGTACCTGCAAATCCGCCTTCATCTCGCCGAGGTATTGCACGAGGTTGTAGGTAAACGAGTCGTAATTATCGATGACCAGGATCATAGTGTCTTTCGGCGACGGAAGGTAACTTAGCCTTCGACTTTCGCCAATTCAAATTCCAAGCTCCCCGTTCGTCTCAGGGAAGTCGGACGTTTTCTGGGATCAAACCGAACTTCCTTTGCGAGCTCGATTCCGCGGTGATTTGAACAACTCGAGTTGCGGGCCCTTGAGAAAGTCGTAGTTCTTCAAAAGCCGGATGACTTGGAGCACGTCGGATTTTTGGTAGTTGCGATTGGCTTCGGTCTCGGCCACCAAGTCCGCCAGCAAGGTTCGGAAAGGGATAACGGTGTCAATGCCCTTCCCACGCAAGATCTCGAGGCTTTGCTCGCGAGCCTCGGCGTTTTGGGGCAAAGCCGGAACGATCAGAATTCGCGTCACAGCCCTCTCGTCGCCAAAGAATCGGGCAGTTTGCTTGGCGATCTCCGCATCCACAAACCGAAACATGTCCGGTGATTGGGCCAACATCGCTGGACTGAAGGTCTCAGTGTGCCAGCCCTTGACGAACACGACCGCTCGAGTGATTCGCGATAGATCAGCGGAAGTCAAAATCGCAGGCAGAAGCGAATCGGCGGGTTGTGGACGAGGGTTGGCGACAAAGAAATCGAATTCCTCATCCTCTCCCTTGGTCGGCGCCGCATATTTCCGGGGCTGGCGGACAAGGAAGCCGTGCAACTCGAAGTATTCCCGGACAATTGTTTCACTGACCGCAGCCATGTCAAAGTGATGCGTGATGCGTGATGCGTGATGCCGGACCCAGCGTTCGGTCGAGGAGTGACGTGGAAACGTCATGACCGTATTCCGCTCGTCCGATTTGTTTGATGAGCACGAATTTAATTTCGCCGCCGCTGACCTTCTTATCAAGCTTCATCGCTTTGAAGAGCCGGGCGCGTTGCGCTGCGTTGAGTTTGATTTCTCGAGGTAGCCCAGCTCTCGTGAACAAGCGGACGATCCGATCAACATCGCGGGACGACAATCCAAGCAGTTCAGCCGACAGCCTGGCTGCTGCCACCTGGCCAATGGAAATCGCTTCACCATGAAGGAATTTGCCGTAGCCAGAAATCGCTTCGATGGCATGGCCGATCGTGTGACCGAAATTGAGGATGGCGCGCAACCCGCCTTCTGTCTCGTCCTTGCCGACGATTTCAGCCTTGATGGCGCAGCAACGTGCAATGACCGCGGAGAGCACGTCGCGGTTCCGATCGAGGATTTTGGGAAGATCCCGTTCGAGTCGGCCAAATAACGCAGCGTCGAAGATGATTCCATATTTGATGACTTCAGCCAGCCCAGCCCGAAATTCTCTCGGTGGAAGCGTGTCCAGCGTAGCCAAATCGCACAGCACAAATCGCGGTTGATAAAAGGCCCCCACCAAATTCTTGCCTGCCTTGAGGTTGACCCCCACTTTACCGCCGACAGAACTGTCCACCTGCGCCAATAGAGTAGTCGGCACTTGAGCGAAACCAATGCCTCGCAAATAGGTCGCCGCCACAAAACCCGCCAAGTCTCCTACGACGCCTCCTCCAAGCGCGACGATAAAGGATCGACGCTCCAATCGGTGCGCTGCAAGTTGATCGTAGCAAGTTTGCACGGTCTTGAGACTCTTGGCGGTCTCGCCCGCCGGAACGATGAGCAGAACGGGATCAAAACCAGCACTACGGAGAACACTCATCACGCGATCGCCATAAAGTGGAGCGACGTTGGTGTCCGAAATCACCGCGCAGCGCACCCCAGGCGTGATCTTGGAGCATTCGGTTTTCAAGCGAGACAATGCACCCGAGCCGATGAATATGAAATAACTTCGGTCCCCCAACGGGACATTCACAACGCGCATGGCGAAAGCATACGGTTTGGCCGAGGCGTGTCAAAGGTCGCTTTCGCTTGGCTTTTGGAGAGGTTCGCTGGCTTCAAGACGCACCAAAACGGTGAGGATGGCACCCCATAGGCACTGTTTTTCAAGGAGAATTATCGCTCAGCGTTCAGGCCAAACCGTCTGTTCTGGTCGGACCACAATTGGCATAGCCAAGAATAAAAATGGGCCCGTCCACGGCAGTTTTCATATTCCTTGAACGACGACCCGCGAAAACGGATAGTCTGCCAGTGATGTGGGCCAACCTATGCCGGACGAATCTGAGAACAACTTGCTGAGGGAAAAGGTTGAGAACTGGGCGCGCCAGGCCTTCCAAGACTCTGCCGCACCCAAGTATCCGTTTTCGCTTCACGAAACTGTCGAGAC
>CAMAWP010000021.1 GCA_945861765.1 Akkermansia muciniphila
CAGGGGCTGGAAAGAAACCTTCGCGCCCAAGAGCCCGGTGGCCAGTCCCAGCGGCTGACTCCTGCCGCAATCCAAACCCGGCCCGTTCGTTCAATCGCGGAACTCTCCGCTCCGCCGCCGGTGCCACACGGCTCCGCCGGACGGTTACATCCAATGCTTGTTCATTCTCTCGCGGAACAGCTATTTCGATAATTGGAGATGGCCTGGAACTCTTATTGCGATTTTTGTCTGCAACATTCTCCTTGCCTGCACCGGTTGGGGGATCCTGCGCAGTTGTGCGAAAAAGATCCGGCGTGAGGCAAACGTGAAAATGGAGGCCTCGCTGGAAGATGCCTCCCGTGAACTGCGCAAGATACAGGCGGCACCCAAGGAGACGACGAGTTGGCGTGATCTAGTGCCAGTATTCCTTCAATGGCCGCGCAAGGGGAGCGCGGAGTCTGATGAACGGCGTGCCGCAACGGCGAAGTCAAAGGACCGGCACGAAAGTCTGCTGAAAATTCAGAAGTTGATCGAAGATGAACGCCGCGGTGCTTATGCCCTCTTTTTCCAGGATCCCGCGTTTTTCGCAGTGCTTCTGCCCAGCAGCTTGTTCGGCATTCTGGCAGTGCTGATTCGAACGCTTTTCGGAGGAATGTAGCTTGCCCAGTGAACCACCTCACAATCCATAACTAACACCCATGAACCCAAACCATCCCTACCATCCCATCATCTATGTGCGCGGTTTTGCCGCCACGCAGGGCGAAATCGAAGAAACCTGTGCGGATCCGTACATGGGGTTCAACCTAGGCTCGACCAAAGCGCGCCAAATCTGGACGGGCGATTTGAAAAAGTTTTTCTTTGAATCGCCGATGGTTCGCCTCCAGACGGATCACGACTACCGCGACGTTTATTTTGAGGGCGAAGACCTGGTCGCTTCGGATCGCGCGGACATCCCGCTTCCTTACAAGTCGGTCGTGATCTATCGCTACTACGATGAGGCTTCCGATGCCTTCAGCGACGGGAATACGCCGCCCATCCAGCACTTCGGCATTGGCCTGGGAAAGTTGATCCTGCAACTTCGTGACAAGATTTGCAGCAACCCCGAGAACGGCGTCGCGCCCAAAGATTTCCGCGTCTATCTAGTGGCCCATTCCATGGGGGGCTTGGTGTGCCGTTGCTTTCTTCAAAACCAGAAGCTCGGCGTGAATCCGGCAGAGGTGGTCCAACTGGGTGAAGCCCGCGGACTCGTGGACAAGGTTTTCACCTACGCCACACCGCACAACGGCATTGATTTGCGCATCGTGCGCAACGTTCCCGCCTGGGCCAGCTTCGGTGACTTGAATAATTTTAACCGCGATAAAATGGCCAATTACCTTGGCCTGCCAGTCGGCCAGAAAGACGTCTCGGATCTCGGGGATTTCCCGGCCGACCGCGTCTTCAACCTCGTCGGCACCAACCCCAATGATTACGTAGTCATGAAGGGCATCTCCGCCTGGGCGGCCGGCGACGCCAGTGACGGCCTGGTGCGAATCGATAACGCAACCACGCACGGGCGGGACGCAAACGGGCAAGAGATCGCGTCCCCACGCGCATTCGTTCATCGGAGCCATTCCGGCCACTACGGCATCGTGAATTCGGAGGAAGGCTACCAAAACCTCACGCGGTTCCTTTTCGGCAACTTCCGCGTGGACGGAGTGCTGGATATCGACGAATTGATCCTGCCCAAGGAAGTTGATGAAGCGCTGGAGAAAATGTCGAACAAGGAACGGGAAAGTTTCAAGGCATCCTATCAGTTCGAGGTGGCGGTCAGCGTCCGCAACTGTCAGTGGCAGATGCATCGGCGCAACGTCCGCGAAAACTCCGCGATTTTCCGAACCTACGATAAACTCTTCCCACGGGGAGCGGATGGCGAGCGTAAACCGGATCGCAAGCAAAGCCCTCACTTGTTCTCCGCCTTCCTGGATCAGTCCAAAAGCGTCAAACGAACAAAATCTGTCAGCTTGGCATTTGACGTTTCGGTGCTGGTGCCGGATTACACGATCGACGGAGTGCTGTTCTTCAAACGTCACTACGAAGGTGGCTACATCTACAGCGAACAAATCATCGTCGAGGCGACACCGGATGAAGCGGCACTTGGAGGCTGGCGCATCAACTACGGTTACCAGGACAACACACCTAACCTCGCGCGCAAGCTGGCTGAGACGCGTCCGCTACCGGGCGGGGGTGGCGTCGCCTTTGACATCGGGGTCATCCAAGACAAACGTCCCGGCATCAAGGCTACGCTCCGAGTCGAAGCCAGAGAGTGGGAGTAAAAAAGCACGCTTTCATCGCGGATCAATAAGTCGAGCTTTCGCGCGTCATCAATAGGCAGCGGTCGGAAACGAGCCAGTTCTGCATATTCGGAAACAGAAACGGGTCATCCCAGCAGATTCGCACATTTTCATCTGCTTCCATTGAGCGATTCGTGTCGCGTGGGAATCATCATTCCGATGCTTCAGTCTCCCTCCCCGGAAAGCTTGAGCCAGACATCGCGGTAATCCTGTCCGGTCATGGTGGCGTCATCGGGCGCGGTGTTTTGCCGGGCCGCGATGCATCGCCTCATTCCCCGGCCAGTTGGAGCACGCGGGCGCGCAGCGAGGGCGCGATCCAAAAGCCGGCTTCGGTCTGGAGCCGGTTCAACACGGGTTCCAGACGGTCCAAGGCGCCGCTGGCCTTGGCTTGGAGGAGGATGGCGAGCACCCCGAGAGGGCGCAGGCCCAATTGCATGGCCACGGCGTGGCCTCGCCGCTCATCCACCAAAATCGCGTCCGCCCGGATTTCCACCGCCAGGGCCAGCGCGGCGCTTTCTCCGGAGTCAAGGCCGGCCGCCGTGCGGACCAGGGCAGGTACGACGGTGGCGGATTGCTGGCGCACCCAGGCCGGCAGGTTCAGTCCCGTAAATCGCGGAGCATGGACGGCCAACCGGTGGAACTCTGCGGCGACCTCCGGCGGCGTCACCACTTCGCGGAACAATCGGAGGAGAAGTTCAATCTGTCCCACCCGGCCGAGGTTCAGCAGCACCGATGTGTCGGCCACGACAATCACTGCGGGAACAGGGTTCGCAGCGTGGCCAGATCGGCGGTCAATTCATCGTCGGTGCCGGCGGCCATCCCCCGTTCGCCCAGGGCGCGCTGGAACGTGAAGAAATCCACGCCGGCCAGTTCGGTGCCTGCTACTTTGCCCAGGCGGCCCCGGTCGTGAAGCGCGCAGGCCAGTTCCAGCCGCAGTTCAGCGGGAGAAAGGCCCGCACCAGCCGGAAGGCCGGGCAATTCGAGCACGAGGCCAGGATGAGGACCATTCGCTGCGGCTGGGTCGAACGGCTCATCGCCGGAGTCCGCTGCACCACGGGTTGGCGCGTCGCGCAAGGCGAGGAGATCCTGGTCCAGGTCGCTTTCGTCGTAATGCTGCGGGATGCGGCGGTCACGCAGCAGCGCCTGGAACTCGAACAAGCCCGTTTGCGCCACGTCGGCCGCCTGCACGAGGGTCAGCTTGCGCGCCCCATAAAGGGCCACGGCGAGCTCGCGCCTGACCTCCGGCTCCGTCATCCGCTGGAGCGCGGGGATGTGGTCCGGCAGTGTGATAACCATGCCGGGACTGTAACCGCACGACGAACCAATTGCCAAGTCTGATGCGAGAGGAGGCTGAAACGGGTCATGAAATAGGTTGCCGCAGACTCGCATATTTTCATCCGCTTCCATTAAGCGATTCGCGGTCGTGCGGGAATCTTCCTTCCAATGCTTCAGTTTCCCTCCCTTGAAACGCCAAGCACGCCCGCCTGCTCCGGCTGCTACCGGCGCAGTGAAAGGTACCCATTGGGTTTCTTTTTCTCCCCCGCTGGAGTTCTGCGCAATCCACGGCGCTCAAAAATATCATGGTTAGCCGGTTCTCACGCGAGAACCGGCTAGAGCCAAATGCTATTCGGTAATTCTCGCGACGGCGGTTCCAGGAGAAAGAATCCGGCCGGTGTGGGAGGAAAAGCCGTGCCAGAAGTCAGAGCGGGATTGTCTCGTTTCATGGGCCTCGGAAGTTCTGACCCGACGAGAAACAAGCGTGACATTGACCCTCTCTCACGGAAGAATATGTCCATGCGACCAACACTGCTCATTGCACTGGCTGTTTTCACATCCCTCGGTTTGCTCGGAGCCGACAATGGCGAACTGGGTGGCAAAGAGAAACCCGACGGTTGGAAAGCGCTGTTCAACGGCAAAGACCTCAAGGGCTGGCGGCTTTATAAGAGTCAGGCCCCGCCGGGCTCTGGTTGGAAGGTAGAGGACGGCATCGTGAAGAAGATGGCCCGCATCCGCGGCGGCGATATTATTACGGAAGAGCAATTCGGCGATTTCGAACTCTCTTGGGAATGGCGCATTTCCCCTGCCGGCAACAACGGCGTTAAATACCTCGTCACCGAGAGCCGCACCTCAGCCCCCGGACCCGAATACCAGATGATCGATGACGACAGGCATCCTGATGGCAAGTCCGGCCCGAAGCGCCAGACCGCGTCTCTCTACGACATACTGCCTCCAACGAAAGACAGACCGATAAAACCCGTGGGCGAATGGAATACATCAGGAGTGATCATTCGCGGGTCGCACGTCGAGCACTGGCTCAACGGCGCTAAGGTCCTCGAATACGAACTCGGCGGCGAAGCTCTGAAGCAAGGAATCGCGCTCAGCAAGTTCAAAAAAGTTTCGGGTTTCGGCGACAAAATCAAAGGTCATATCATGCTCACGGATCACGGCGACGAGTGCGCGTTCCGCAACATGAAGATCCGCGAAATCTCCCACTAAAATCAGCCCACCTTTGCTCTGCGGTCGCTGTGAACTCACTCCGGCCGCGAGCGTTGCCATTCCAGACCAGGGCGATCGACTCGGAACTGAACAAGGCGGCGGTGCTTCACCTCGGTGACATAGGCTGTCCGGCCATCCGGACCGCCGAAGCAGATGTTGGTCGGCATAGCTCCCATCACGTCGATCTCCCGGATGATTTCTCCCTTCGGCGAAAGCTTCACGACGGTCCCTTTCCCATGCCTTGTGATGTAGAGATTTCCATCGACATCGCATCGCATGCCATCGAATCCGTGGTCATCGAATTTTTTCACGAGGCGTTTGTTGGTTAAACTCCCATCCGCCGCAATCGTGAATGCCCAAACATTACGCTGCACGCTTTCGTTCACGTAGAGAGTCTTGCCATCAGGGCTCACCTCAATGCCGTTGGTCGTCCCCATCTTCTCGGCAACACGTTTGACGGTCCCATCCTTATCGATTCGCCAGAGCTGCCCCGTCCCCTCCTTCCAGTTCGGATCGCTTGCGTAGAGCGTGCCTTCGGCAGCCATGGCCAGATCGTTCGGCTGGTTCATCTGATCGCCGTGCGCGAAAACTGTAATCGCTCGTGTCGCGGGATCGATCCGCAGCACGTTGTGCCCAACATAATCCGCGACGAACATGATCCCCTTTCGATCAAAGCGAATTCCGTTGCCGACGCTCACACCCGGCAACTCCACGTAGATCGTGGCTTTGCCATCCGGCGACACTTTGCCGATGGTCTGCTGCCGCGTGAAATTCACGGCGAAGATATTTCCCCGCGCATCGCAAGCCGGACCTTCGATTCCTTCGGTGAACGAGTTCTCTTCAGTGAACGGCGTCGCGTAAAAAAGAGCTTCGCTTGTGGCAGCGGCAACGATGTTAATACATCCGAAAACGCTGGCGACTGCTGTGAACACAATGAGTTTCTGAGTGCGAGAACGAAGTGTGGATTTCATTTTTCCTAAGTTCCCCGAAACTCTGTGCGATGGCAAATCCCAAAAACTTCTGAGCCAACTCCTGCACAGTTCACATTGCGAACGTCGGCTCCATTGCCTTTTCATGGTTCCAGAAGATCAATCTTTCACAACCGACGGAATTCTCTTTTCGAAGCTAGCGCTCCAGACCAGTGGACGTTCGGTGAAATAGAAGGTTGCTCCGATCCGCCGGTCGGCGTATGAGTGGAGCATGGCCCCGCAATTCATCTGAAAGGATATTCGTTCCATGAAACCAACACGCACACGTCGAGAGTTTTTGTCTGATGTAGGTCGAGGGATGTTGGTTGCCACGGTTGGCTACGAGGTCGCCAGCGAACTGGGAATGGCTTCTGCCTTGGCCGAGGAGGCTGAGCTTTCATTTGGCTCGCTGGAACCACTGGTCTGCCTCATGCAGGAAACGCCGGTCAACCGCCTCTTGCCCGCTTTGGCAGAGCAACTGCGATCCGGAACGGATTTGCGGCGATTGGTCGCGGCCGCCGCGCTGGCGAATGCGCGCACCTTTGGCGGGGAGGATTATGTCGGGTTCCACACCATGATGGCGCTGGCTCCCGCGTTGCACATGGCAAACGAGCTTCCGACCGAATTGCGCCCGTTGCCTGTCTTCAAGGTGCTTTATCGAAATACCAACCGCATTCAGGAACGCGGAGGCCGCAAAGAAGAAGTGTTGCACCTCGTCAAACCATCCCTGATTTCCAAAGATCGCTCGTGCGGTGAAATATTGCGCGAGGCGGTTCGAACCAAGAATGTCATTCTGGCGGAACAAACCCTGACGGCGCTCGCTCAGCGCTCTCCGGACGACGCCTTCAATGATGTGCTGTTTGCCGTGCAGGACAACACGGAGGTTCATCGGGTTGTCTTGCCTTATCGCGCGTGGGATTTGTTGGGCTTGATCGGCAAGGAGCAGGCGGACACGTTGCTACGTCAGTCCGTCCGGTATTGCGTCAAGGCCGAGTCATGGAACCGCACTGCGACTTGGGACGAGCCGCGAACCCTCTTGCCCAAACTACTCGACGCTCACAAATTGCTCGGGCGTTCACCAGGCGAACGAAAAGTGGATGATACCTGGGTTGAGCAAATGAGCCAGACAATTTTCCGGTCAACGCCTCAACAAGCTGCCGAAGCTGCGGCGGCCGCGCTGGCGGAAGGAATCGCGCCGGCCGACGTGGGCGAAGCGATGACACTGGCCGCCAATCAATTGGTCTTGCGCGACATGGGCCGAACAGCTCGCGATGAGGTGCCGGGCAAGCCGCTGGGAAGCGTGCATGGCGATTCCATCGGCGTCCATGCGTGCGATTCTGCCAACGCTTGGCGCAACATCGCTCGCGTGAGCAATTCGCGGAATTGCTTTGCGAGCCTCATCCTCGGCGCTTATCAGGTGGCCATGGACCGAACGGCCCGCGGCGGTGATTTTCTCAACTGGCAACCTTTGCCCATCGCACGGCATCTCGCCGAAATCAAAGCAACCGATTCCGAAGGGTTGTTGCGTGAAGCCGACGAGGCCATCCGAGGAAATCTTCAAGCGAAAGCTGGCGCGGTCATTCAGCGCTACGGTGAGTTAAATTTCTCTCCCCGCTCAATGTTCGATTTATTGCTGCGTTACGCCATAAGTGAGGATGGGGCGCTTCACGCGGAGAAATTCTATCGCACTGTTTCGGAAGAGTTTCTCGCGGCCAGGGCCGCGTTCCGCTGGCGTCATGTCGTGGCGCTGGCCCGAGTGACCGCCAGCGAGTTTGGCCGTCCAGCGGCAGGCATCGCTGAAGCGCGTGCTTTGCTGAATGTTTGAACACGAGATGAGTGTGCCAGCACCCCGAACATTGAAACCTGCCACAAGGCAGAGTACTTGGTGTGTTTGGGGCCCGAAGGAAAACCCAAAGCCCTATCGCGCGCGCTGCCGCACTCGCGGGAGGCTGTCTCAAACGCTGCGGCTTTTAACCATGAACAAGCAAACCTTGGTAAGTCTCCTCTTGAGAACCTCGTATCGACGATACTCAAAAATCCTGTTACATCATCTGCTATGAACCGCACTGATCATCGCGCTTCAAAACGCATTTCCAAGAACGCGCAGGGATTCACCCTTATCGAATTGCTCGTCGTGATCGCCATCATCGCGATTCTGGCTGGGATGTTGTTGCCTGCCCTGGCGAAGTCCAAAACCAAGGCGCAAGGAATCGCGTGCCTCAACAATGGCCGCCAAATGATGCTGGCGTGGAAGCTCTACCTCGATGACAGCCAGGACAACGTGCCTCAGTCCTACGGGCCTAGTGAGTGGGTCCACGGCTCCCTGGACTTCAATGGCGCCAATAAGAGCAACTGGGATCTCAATCAGGACACTACGAAAAGTCTCCTCTGGCCCTATTGCGGCAACAGCGCTGGAATTTGGAAATGTCCTGCCGACAAGAGCACCGTGAAGAACGGCGGCGTGACTTATTCTCGTGTTCGCAGCATTGCTATGAACGCTTGGTTTAACTCGACCGATGTCGCGGGGTTCGGCAGTGGCTATCGAATCTACAAGAAGATGAGCGATCTCGTTGACCCCGGCCCCACCATGACATGGGTGTTCTTGGATGAAAGAGAAGACAGCATCAATGACGGCGAAATGGTGGTGGGAATGGATGGCTATCCGGACAAGCCTCAGCAATGGAAAATCGTCGATTTCCCAGCCAGTTACCATGGCGGCTCTGGAGGATTATCCTTCGCTGATGGCCACTCCGAAATCAAGAAATGGAAAGATCCGCGCACAATGCCTGTGCTGAAGAAAGGGCAATCGCTTTCGTTGAATGTTCCTTCGCCAAACAACCAGGACATGCTTTGGATGATGCAACGATCCACTCGGAAGCCTAATTAATAAATACCATGAATCTAACAACTCCTCACAACGGCCGAAACTTTCGGTTCAGCTTAACGCTTTGCAGCCTTATCTTGGCGTTTTGTGCTAACACTCACGCTGCGGACCCATCGCCGCTCCGCGCTGGCATGATCGGCCTCGACACCTCGCACGTGCCCGCCTTTGCGAAACTCTTCAACAACCCGAATGCGACCGGTGATATCTCGGGGATCCGGATTGTGGCCGGCTATCCCGGCGGGACTGACATCCCGGCCAGCCGTGATCGCGTCAAAGGGTTCACGGAACAGTTGCGCACGATGGGAATCGAGATCGTGGATACAATCCCGGAGCTGCTCGCGAAGGTAGATGTCGTGCTGATCGAAAGCGTGGACGGGCGGATCCATCTGCAAGAAGCAATCCCTGTGATCAAGGCCGGGAAACCATTGTTCATCGACAAACCCGCCGGCGGCTCGCTCGCGGACACTATCGCGATTTATGACTTGGCGAAGCAGCTCAACGTTCCCTGCTTTTCGAGCTCTTCCCTTCGATTCGCACCGGGAATCCAGGAGCTTTTGAAAAATGAAAAAGTCGGCACGATCGCGGGCGCTATCACATGGGGGTCGTGCTCCTACCAGGAAGGCACGCCGGACATGTTCTTCTACGGCATCCATGGCATTGAGCCGTTATACGCGCTCATGGGGACGGGTTGTGAAACGGTCACGCGCACTCAAACCAAAGACACCGACATTGTTTCTGGCGTTTGGAAGGATGGCCGCGTTGGCACCTATCGCGGGATTCGGAAGAACAAAGCGGATTTCGGCGCCGTCGCGTTCGGTAGCAAAGGCATCGTCCAAGCCGGTCGGGAAGGAGGCTACGAGGAACTCTGCCGCGAGATTGGCCGCTTTTTCAAAACAGGCAAACCTCCAGTCCGAGCCGAGGAGACGATCGAGATCTTCGCGTTCATGGAAGCGGCCGACGAAAGCAAACGTCAAGGTGGAGCGCCAGTGTCGCTGACCACGGTGCTCGCCAAAGCAAAGAAGGAGGCGGCCGCGAAACCGGGGAAATGAAATGCGAGGCGGCGTAAGAATTGTCCAACGGCAATCACTCCTTGCCTCAATGAAGGCTTGCAGACTCGCGTGCGAAACGAGGGTCTCGCTCTATCTGGAGGAATCCACATCCAAAGCGGCACGCGCAGCCTGGATTTGTTGCACGTGGCGGCAGCGTTGCTCTTGGACGCGGAGGCATTTTCAACTTCGGTGAACGCCAGCGCCAAGCGGCTTCGGGCGAGGGATTGGAGGCCAAACCGTGACCTCTTTGCTGGATTACGTCGGCGAACACGAAACGGCGATTCGTCGTCATCTACTCACCAAACCCAGATGAGAGGGGCGTCCTTTGTGTCTGGGCCAAGCTGATTCTGACAGTCTCGTCTCTGGAGGAGCGCGAGTCGTGGTTACGCGAGGATACGCTTGCGGTCAGGATCGTAAGGAGCGCGCAAGTAAGCCTTGGCCGGATTGCGCCGGCCGGAAATATCGATCTCGTAACTTCCGGCTTTGATGAATTCCGCAGTCACGCCATCGTCGTGACTGATGTAGCCCATCCCGATCGCCCCGCCCAAGGTGTGGCCGTAGGAGCCGGAGGTTGTGTAGCCGACGGCTCGGCCGTCACGGTAAATCGGTTCGCTGCCCCACAGAACGGGCTTTGGATCTTCGACAACAAAAACTACCAACAGTCGTTGCAGCTTAGCCTGCCGTTGTTTCAACAGCGCCTCGCGGCCGATGAACGGGCTGGACTTGTTCCAAGCGATGGCGAAAGAGAGCCCAGCCTCGAGCGCGGTGTCATCGGGCGAGACATCGGCTCCCCAAGCACGATAGCCCTTCTCCAGCCGAAGCGAGTTGATGGCGTAATGTCCGACGTTGGCGACGCCCATGGATCTACCAGCGTGTCTCAATGTCTCATACACCAAGGCGGCCTGACTCATGGGCACGTGCAATTCCCAACCCAGTTCGCCAACGTAGGTCAGACGCACAGCCCGTACAGTTGCCGACCCGAGGCCGATCAGTTGCGATGTGCCGAAAGGAAATGCTTGGTTCGAAAGCTCTGTGTCGGTGACCAGACTGAGCAACTTTCGCGAGTTAGGCCCCATGACACCAAGAACGCTAAACGACTCAGTGACGTCCGCCAGTTCGGCGTGCTCATCGGGGCGGATGTGGCGACTGATCCAGTCAAAATCGCGCGCCGCCTGGGCGGTGCCGCTCACAATGTAAAACTCCTCCGCAGCCAGCCGGATGATTGTCAAATCGCTTTCGAATCCACCTCGCTCGTTGAACATGCCGGTATAGACCGCTTTGCCGACGGGCACATCCACATCATTGCCACACAACCGTTGCAGAACCGAACAGGCGTCGCGGCCTTGAAAAATAAATTTCGAGAAACCTGTTTGATCCGAGATAGCGACATTTTGCCGGATCGCTCGATGTTCGGCAGCGTGGCACTCGAACCAATTTTGACGACCGAACGAATAGTGCATTTCGGGATTGATTCCGTCGCGGGCAAACCAGCACGGCCTCTCCCAGCCGTTCTTGTTCCCGAAGCAAGCGCCCTGGGCAGCAAGCCGCTCATGCAGAGGGCTCGTGCGCAGTCCTCGACCGGTTTCAAATTCTCGGTTCGGCCAGGCGAGCTGATAGTGCAAGCCGAGCACCTCGGTGACGCGTTCCTGAAGGAACCGCCGATTATTTGCGAGCGGGCCGAACCTGCGAATGTCCACCGACCATAGGTCCATCGTTGGCTGACCTTCGATCATCCATTCCGCCAAATATTTACCTGCGCCTCCGGCACTCGCGATCCCTACGGAGTTAAAGCCTGCAGCGACGTATAAGTGACGCAACTCCGGAGCTTCGCCCATGATGAAATTGTTGTCGGGTGTGAAGCTCTCGGGGCCGTTGACGAACTTGACATAGCCAGCTTTTTCCAAAGCCGGAATGCGCCACTTGCCGGCTTTGAGCGGTTCGGAGAATTTTTCCCAGTCGGGATCGAGCAACTGAAACGAGAAGTTGCCCGGGATCGGACTGGCTAGCCAGGGCTTTGTGTATCTCTGAAAGGCTCCGAGCATCACGGCGTTGCCTTCGCCACGAAAGTAGATGCAGAGATCGGGGTCACGGCCTACCGGCAATTCATCGAAAGCTCCCTCGATCGCTTCGCTTACAACGTAGTGATGTTCCACCGGAAAAAGCGGAATGGTGACGCCGCAGCGCAACCCCAAGTCGCGCGTCCACATCCCTCCAGTCAGGACAACATACTCTGCTTTGATGGTGCCGCTCGAAGTCTTAACTCCTGTGACCCGGCCATGCTGGTGTACGATATCGAGAATGGGGACGTTCTCGACAACAGTCGCGCCGTGCGCGCGAGCGCCTGAAGCGAGGGCGAGGGTGACTTCTTTCGGAATGACTTTTCCATCGTGAGGAAGCCAGGCTGCACCGAGCAGGTCATCGGTTCGGAGCAGCGGCCACTTCTCTCTCGCTGCATCGGCGCTGATCAGATGCGCCTCGACGCCGAAAAGCTCGGCCATTGCCGTGGTGCGACGCAGTTGGATCATGCGATCCTCAGAGCGCCCCAAAATGAGGCTGCCGACCTGTTTCCAGCCGATGGAATGCCCTGTTTCCTTTTCCAGCGACGCGTAAAGCTCGGCGCTGTACTTATTAATTTTGGTCATGCTGTTGCTGGTGCGCAGCCGGCCGACAAGACCGGCGGCGTGCCATGTTGTGCCGCCGCCAAGCTGATTTTGCTCGAGCAGCAGAACATCTTTCCAGCCCAACCGAGTCAGATGATAAGCGAGGCTGCAGCCGACAATGCCGCCGCCAACAATGATCACTTTGGTTTCAATGGGTAGAGAATGGTTGGCAGGAGCGTTAATCATGATTGAATTGATTTCTCTAATGAAAACCCCAACCATTGTAAAATGATTTTAAATCATCGCTCGCACCTGTCTGGGAAAGAGACTCTTGTTGAACCGTGCCTTAGGAAACTCGTGGTCGCCCATTCTAAAGCGCGTTTTCTCATCCATCGCATGACGACGTCCGTGGTGGTCGGTCTTTTCCTGTTCCACCAAAGCGTCGCCGCTCAAGGTGCCATTCAAGGAGCGGAGCATGTCGTGATCATTGGAGTCGATGGCTTAAGCCCGAATGGCATCAGGAAGGCGGCGACTCCGAGTCTCGATAAACTGGTCAAAACAGGCGCCCACACGTTTCACGCGCGAGGCGTCATGCCCACTTCAAGCAGTTCGAACTGGGCTTCGATGATCATGGGTGCCGGACCGGAACAACACGGCGTCACCTCTAACGACTGGCAGACCAATAAATTTGAAATCGCGCCTGTCGCGGTCGGATCAGGCGGCATTTTCCCGACGATCTTCGGAGTGATGAGAGAGCAGCGCCGAGATAGCATCATCGCTTGCTTCCATGATTGGGACGGCTTCGGCCGACTACTTGAGCGTAACGCCCCAAATGTGATCGAGCATGTGAAGGACGCTATCGAGACCACCGCGAAAGCAATACGCTATTTCAAAGAAAAGAAACCGACCTTTCTCTTTATCCATTTTGATGGCGTGGACCACGCCGGGCATGGTTTTGGTTGGGATAGCGCGCAATACTATAAATCGGTCGAATTGACTGACTCCCTCATTGGCGCTGTGCTCGAGGCGATTGCCGAAGCGGGCGTCGCCGAAAAGACGGTCGTCCTGGTGACAGCCGATCACGGTGGAAAAGGCAAAGGCCATGGCGGCGCAACAATGGAGGAGATTGAAATTCCGTGGATCATCAACGGTCCTGGCGTGGAGCAGGGCAAGGAGATTAAAGCACCTGTGAACACCTACGACACTGCGCTTACCGTAGCTCACATTTTTGGGCTCGCGCCGCCCGCCTGCTGGATTGGCAGGCCAGTGCTCGAAGCCTTCAAAGCCTCCGCAAGATCCAATTGAACTCCGACTAGGGAGAACGCAAAAATTCTCATGCAAATTTATCCTCACGTGCCCACGGCCAGAGACAAGACGCTGTTTACACCAGGGCCTCTGACGACCAGCCTCTCTGTGAAGCAGGCTATGCTTCGGGATGCGGGCTCCTGGCATTTTGAGTTCAACGAAATCGTGCGTGCCATTCGAGAAAAACTCTTGGAAATCGCATGCCTCTCACGCGCGGGCGGCTTCGAGAGTATTTTAATGCAGGGAAGTGGAACCTTCGGTGTGGAAGCGGTCGTGGCATCAACTGTGCCGCCAGACGGCAAGTTGCTGGTGTTGGCCAACGGCGCTTACGGCGAGCGTATTCTCCAAATGGCATCACACCTTGGCATTGCCACCACAGCGCTTCGAAGCCCTGAAAATCAAACGCCTGATCTTGATTCCCTGCGCCGCGCTTTGGCAGACGATTCAACTATTACGAATGTGATTGCCGTCCATTGCGAAACCACGACTGGCATTTTAAATCCGATCGCTGAAATTGGCGAGATCGTCCGGGAACACCGACGGGTTTACATCGTGGATGCCATGAGCAGTTTTGGTGCGATTCCGGTCGATTTTGTCGCGTCAGGAATCGACTTTCTCATTTCCTCTCCCAACAAATGTCTCGAGGGAGTGCCAGGATTTTCGTTCATCATTGCTCGCCGCGCCGCTTTGTTGGCGACCGAAGGGTTTGCTCGGAGCTTAAGCCTCGATTTGCTAGGTCAATGGAATGCATTCGAGAAGAACGGACAGTTTCGTTTCACGCCACCGACTCATTCGATTTTGGCCTTTCAGCAAGCTTTGCGCGAGTTTGATGTCGAAGGGGGCGTTGCGGGCCGAGCCGCCCGCTATCGCACCAACCACGAGGTATTGAACGAAGGCATGAAGCACCTGGGATTCCATCCCTACCTCGATCCCACCGTGCAAAGTTATATCATCACCTCCTTCTACTGCCCAAACGCTCCTAACTTCGGGTTCGCCGAGTTTTACAGGAGGCTTGCCGATAAAAACATGATCATTTATCCCGGCAAGATCAGCCAAGCTGACACGTTCCGCATCGGATCCATCGGGCGAATTTTTGAATCCGACGTTCATCAGTTGCTCTGGGCTGTGGAGGAGACAATCAGCGAAATGAACCTGCACCTCGACAAAAAGACTCAGAACACCTCAATCGAGCTATAAAAGATTCTAAATGATGTATAAATGTGTTTACAATGGTGCTATTAGATGCTAGATTTAGATATATGAGAATCACAGTTGATATTGATGAGGGAGTATTAGATGAATTGGTTAAAATCACCGGAGAGACCAAGAAGAGCCCAGCGGTAAGCAAAGCTGTCGTTGAGTTTGTTCGGCGGAAGAAAGCGCGGGAATTCGGCCGGATGCTCAGGGAAGGAGCCTTCGATTTTCCTGTCACAAATAACGACGTGGAAAAGGGGCAATAATGGTCCTGGTGGATTCTTCTGTCTGGATCGAGGCGGGTCGCCGCGACGGTAAGCTTGAGGTCAAGGTGGCGCTGGAGGGGCTCCTTGAGGAGTATGAAGCGTTGTGGTGCGGCCTCGTGAAGCTCGAAGTCCTTGGAGCCGCGCGTTCTGAAGAGCGGAAGCGGCTGGATGAATTCTTCGAGTGCATCCCATACAAGCCGATGCCGGATGCGGGATGGGAATTCGCCAAGCAGTGCGCGCGCCGACTGCGGGACAAGGGGTTGAATATTCCAGCCACCGATATTCTAATCGCGAGTCTTGTGGTCACGCTGCAATGCCGTGTGTATGCTGTTGATCAGCACTTCGACCTAATGGCTCCCGTCCTGGGCTTCCAACTCTATCAACCCGGTTACGGCGGAAAGTTTAATCCCGGAACCGAGGCTTGAGGGACCCGCCAAGCCTAACGAATTCCTCCAAATGCAGTTACCCAGCACACATCCTTTCAAAGTAAATCAGCGTGCGTACCGCCCGCCCGCCCGCCCAATCGTGGTCATTTGCCTGGACGGTTCAGCGGATGAATACCTGGATGCGGCACTGACTCGAGGAAAGATGCCGAACTTACAGCGCGTCATCGTCCACGGTTATCGCGGATTGGCCAGAGGTGCGCTGCCCTCTTTCACGAATGTTAACAATGCTTCGATCGTGACAGGCGCGCCACCATCGGTTCACGGCATCAGTGGCAATTTCTTTCTCGATCCAGGAACAGGCCAGGAAGTGATGATGAACTCCGCGAGCTATCTCCGGACGGATACCATCCTTGCCGCAGCCGCCCAAACGGGTCGTCGCGTGGCTATGGTAACGGCCAAAGAGAAGCTTCGCGACATCTTATCGCATCGACTCGACGGCATTGCATTCTCCTCCGAAAAGGCGAATGAGGCACAGGAGCGGACGCATGGCATTTCGGATGTTGAGAAGGTTGTTGGTCGAGCAACGCCGCAGATCTACAGCGCTGACGCCAGCCTCTACGTCCTTCAGGCTGGAGTAGCGCTCATCGAGCAGCAGCGCGCTGATTTTCTATATCTTTCGCTGACAGATTACATACAGCACCTTCACCCACCGGAAGCTGAAGAGGCCCTGGACTTTTACTGTGCAATTGATGAGCAACTGGGGCGGCTCCGTGATCTCGGCGCGATCATTGGAGCGACTGCTGACCACGGAATGAATGCGAAGCAGACCATTGCGGGCGAGCCGAACGTGATTTACCTGGAAACTTTGCTCACCAAGGAATTGGGCCCAGGTGTTCGAGTCATCCTGCCGATTACAGATCCGTATGTCGTTCATCACGGAGCCTTGGGATCGTTCGCAGTCATTCATCTTCCCGATCAGGGTGTGGCTGTCAAGGTGCGCGATTGGTTGATGGGCTTCGATGAGATTACCGAGGTTTATGATCGTCCCACAGCGGCACGCAAACTCGAGCTTCCGGCAGACCGGATTGGTGATCTGGTCGTCTTGTCGAAACGCGATGCGGTCATTGGCCGCACTCCGGAGCATCATGATTTGGGCGCTCTACGCGCCGGACTCAGGTCCCATGGCGGCCGCTACGAAGAGATGGTGCCGTTCATCATCTCCGAGCCGCTGAACCGGGAATACGCAGCCAAAGCTTCTGGCGACCCTCGGAATTTTGATGTGTTCGATTTCACCATGAATGGAGTGACGCCTTAATGCTGACGCTGCTGGCGTGAGCCCTTGGTCTGGCCAACTTTGTGGCGGTGACTCATCAGAACCAAAGCTCTCGCCCGCGACGACAGTCGCTTTCCCAACAATTATTTCAATCCACACGTTGAGTCGTTCTAAACAATAATGCTATGGACCTTTCCTGTTTCGTGGCCGGAAAACAAATCACCTCTGAGCGAAAGCTCTCCGTCCTCAACCCGTATAACGGTCAACGAGCCGGCAGCGTTGCCTTGGCTGGGCGTGATCACACTGAGGCAGCCATCAAAGCGGCGTTGTCCGCTGGCGAACCCTTAACTCGCTTCGAGCGATCGACAATACTCGATCGTGCGCGCCAATTACTCGAAGAACGCCGGGAGGAGTTCGCACGGCTCATCACGTCTGAGTCCGGCCTTTGCATTCGCGAAACCCATTACGAGGTTGGTCGAGCAAGCGACGTGTTGCGGTTCGCTGCGATCGAGGCGCTGCGGGATGATGGCCAAAGCTTCTCCTGCGACATCTCGCCTCAAGGCAAGGCGCGGAAAATCTTTACTCTCCGCGAGCCCCTGTCATGCGCCGTGGCTATCACCCCATTCAATCATCCCCTCAATCAAGTCGCCCATAAGCTCGCCCCCGCCATCGCCGCAGGCACGCCAATCATCTTGAAGCCGTCCGAGAAGACACCACTCACGGCCCTCAAGTTCGCGGAGCTGATCTACGAAGCTGGGCTGCCGGGGCCAATGCTTAGCATGTTGCTCGGCCCCACTGCTGAGGTGGCCGAGTTGCTTGTCCGTGATCCCCGTGTCGAATTGGTGAGCTTTACGGGAAGCGTGGCGGTTGGGAAACGCATCGCCGAGACTGCCGGCTATAAAAAGCTCGTGCTCGAACTTGGCGGCAACGATCCTTTAATCGTCCTCGACGATGCCGACTTGGAGACCGCCGTCCATCTCGCGGCCGAAGGCTCTTTCCGCAATTCTGGCCAGCGCTGCACAGCCGTCAAACGAATCCTTGTCCATGAGAACATCGCGGGAGAATTCACACGCCGCCTTGTGGCAAAGACGGGGGATTACAAGTGTGGCGATCCCCTCGACCCTGAAACCCGCGTTGGCACCGTCATTGATGAGGCAGCCGCCATCTATCTCGAAACTGTCGTGCAGGAAGCAGTCGGTTCGGGAGCCAAGGTGCTGATGGGTGGCAAGCGCCAAGGCGCTCAAATTCAACCGACGGTGATCGCGGATGTTCCGCGTGATTGCCGCATGATCCTGCTTGAATCCTTCGGTCCGCTCGCACCTATCGTTGTCGTTAAGGATTTGGATGACGCGATCGCGGTAGCCAACTCGACGCCCTACGGCCTCAGTTCGGGAGTAGTCACGACGAACCTCAATAACGCGATCAAAGCGGTAAAGCGACTGCGCTGCGGCACTGTAAATATTAACGAAGTGCCCGGCTACCGCATTGAAAGCTCGCCGTTCGGGGGCATCAAAGACAGCGGACTTGGCATCAAGGAGGGCGTCATTGAAGCTATCAAATGCATGACCACCGTGAAGACTTTCTCCCTGCCATGGTGACCTGGACACTTCGCCAAGGGTGTGTTCTCATCCACGGTAATGACAAATCGAAAGAGATTCACCGGCTCCAAAACACTGGCTGCTTGCTGCGCGCTCTTATCGAGTTCGCTGTTCGGATCTGCCGCAGACCAGCCTCAGTGGGGCCATGCTTGGTCTCGCAACATGATTTCAGAGGAGAAAAATCTGGCTGAGGCGTTCGACCCGAAGACTGGTAAGAACATCAGATGGACCGCAAAGATTGGAACCGAAACACATTCGACGCCCGTAGTGGCAGGCGGACGGGTGTTCATTGGCACCAACAACGGAGAACCTCGCGATCCCAAACACCAGGGTGATCGCGGTGTGTTGATGTGCTTCGACGAGAAGAAAGGCGATCTGCTGTGGCAGCTAGTTGTCCCCAAGCGCGAGGAGGATCCTTACCACGATTGGCCGAAGAGTGGGATCTCATCGCCTGCCACAGTCGAGGGGGACCGCGTTTATGTCGTCAGCAACCGCGGTGAGGTGATGTGCCTGGACGTGCGCGGAATGGCGAACGGCAATGACGGCCCTTACCACGACGAAAGCGTTCACATGACACCGCGCGGGACCAACGCTCCGCCTCAACCGCTTCAGGTCGGCCCCTTGGACGCGGATATCATCTGGATTTTCGACCTCACGTCCGGCGCTGGCATTTGGTCGCACGACGCCGCGCACAGCTCCATCCTCATTCAAGGACAACACCTCTATCTCAATAGCGGTACTGGTGTGGACAACACGCACAAGCGCATTCGCACGCCGGATGCGCCAAGTCTCGTCGTGCTCGACAAAGCCACTGGACTCCTCGTGGCGCGGGACGACGAGCACATTGCGCCGAACGTCTTCCATTGCACTTGGTCAGCGCCGTCGTTGGGCGAAGTCAACGATCACCCTTTGATTTTCTTCGCGGGCGGCAACGGCGTGGTTTACTCGTTCGACCTCATTGACCAGAGCAGCCGGCGTGAAGCGGGGCTTCCCGGAAAAGTTGAGACCCAAGACCTGAAACCCGGCGCTGAGAAGATAACTCCACAATCAGCTCCCACGTCTGTCGGCAGCAACGTGCTCAAACTAAAGAAAGTCTGGCAATTTGATTTCGATCCCACGGCGCCAAAAGAAGACGTGCATCGCTTCAACAGCAACCGCCGTGAAAGTCCAAGCAATATCTATGGCATGCCGGTCTTCTTTCGAAACCGCATTTATGTCGCAGGCGGCGGCGACCTTTTCTGGGGCAAGAATGAAGCGTGGCTAAAATGTATTGACGCGACGAAGACCGGTGACATTACGCGGTCTGGTGAAATCTGGTCCTATCCTCTCGATCGGCATGTCATGTCCACCCCCGCAGTTCACGACGGGCTTGTGTTCATCGCTGACTGTGGGCGCAAGGTTCATTGCGTGGACGCCCAAACGGGCAAGCCCTATTGGACGCACGAGATCAAAGGCGATGTCTGGGCCTCGCCGCTCGCAGCCGATGGCAAAGTGTACTTGGGGACGCGCAGCGGCGAATTCTGGGTTTTCGCCGCAAGCAAAGAGAAGCGCATTCTAAGTTTCATCGAACTCGGAAGTCCTATCAGTGCCACAGTCACTGCTGCCAATGGCGTGATCTACGTCGCCACGATGACTCATGTTTACGCGATTCAACCATGATGCTCGCGCCGCGATGAACGAGTAAGAAGACCTGCTGCGCGTCTCCCGCTTTCAACGCTTTCTATCGAGCGCACGCGCGATGACTTCCATCAGCCGGGATTCGCTGCCAGGCGCGACCCAGCACCAGTCACCAAGGTTGGTGTCGCTTTCTGCGACGTGCTTCTCCGTTGGAATGTAGCCGGTGGCACCGTCGCCATAACCTGCCACGCAAACGAAGGAGCCGGGCCGCGTTCGCTGCGCCGCGAGCTGGTATTCGACGTAAGCTTCGCCCGGCAGCAAGAGCATTTGCGCGAAGCCAAAGTCGATCGCCGGAACTTCGATGGCGCGCCCACTTGCCACACGCAGCCGCCAACTCAATCCCATGGCCGCCAGGCATTGTTGGAACGGTTTGGTCTCAGTCTGCAGTTTGCTTTCGAGGTCAGCGACAGTGAAGCCGACGCCGTCGCGCGGCTCAAGGCGCAAAGGGATGACGCGAAAATCAAAATCGGTAACCGCGTGCCGTGTGGTGTTGCGCCAAGCAGCGGCCGTCGCCTGATAGAGGCGCTCGGCAAGCACAGGACGATTTTCGCGCGCACCGTTATTGTATTTGCCTGCGGTCACATTGCCGCTGCAGCCAGAACAGTAGATTTGTTCTGTTCCAGGCGTCTCGAGCTGCCGACGACGCCGGGCGATCCCGGGGAAATCGGCCGAGACTTCACCCCCGCCATAGTAGCTCATCGGATGAACGGCGTAGAAACTGACCGCGGCGAGCGCTTCCTCGCCGTTCCAGAAGCTGAGCGTCTTGAGCCAGGGATCAATCAATCCTTCGTCGGCCTCGATGGCAGACTCATTGCGTGAGCTGCTGGTGCGATCAAAATGCACGCGGCCATCGGATGTCAGATAGCGGCGATTGGAAGCGAGCTTGTCCACCTTAGCCTCGCCTGTGCCAACGTGGGTCAGGCGCCTCGCGCGCGGCAAGCTTTTACGGAGGGCCTGCGCGACCGACTGAACTGCCCGCTCGTGAAAATCCAAATCGCAGACTGTTCCCACAAGCCCACGGCTGCGCAGGATACGCTCGGCTTCAAGATCGGCGACGGGCGCGTCGTGTTGGTGAACGGTGGAAATCATCACGCACTCGGGCCGTGTGCCAGCAGCTTCGGCGAGCACCTCCTGCCACCGAGCATAAGCGTCATTGCGGATCTCGCACCAGTCCACGGAGACGAACACGACCGGGGCGTGGTGGCTGAACAGCACAAACCCATGCGCGTCGAGCGGATCAGCGATGCTCTTCGACAACCACGATCCGCCCATCATCCCATGCCTGAGCGGGACCGTCACATCGGCCCTAAAGATGGCGAGGCGGAGCGTCCCGCCTCGTGGCGTCATGCACCCAGGAAACGCCGCGGTGCCAGCGACAAGCGAACCCATCCGGGTGAATGCGGCGCGACGTGAAATGACTGACGTCTGGTTCATGGAGATATGGTTAAGGCTTCGCCGCTGTTAGAGAGGAAAGAGACGTTCAATCCACCGGACGAGCCAGGCGTTGACGACGGTGAACCACCAGAGGACAATTGGTTTCCCGGCAAAAATCCAGGTCGTTGCTGCCACCGCGATATAAGGTCCGTAAGGGAGTCGGCTCGACCAGGCTTGTTTCTTCAAAGCAACCAAAGCCAAACCGACGAAAGCCCCAAGGACCGCGCTGAGCATCAGAGAGAAAATCACGGCTTGCCAACCGAGGAACGCGCCGATAGCTGCCATGAACTTGACATCGCCGAGCCCCATCGCTTCGCGCGGGATCACGATCTGATCAGTGACGACTTCCATGTGAAAAACCTCTTCCGGGTTGAAGGTGTCCTCACCAATTCTGAGCAGGCTGGGACTGAGCCTAACCGAGACATTGGCGTAGCAACGGTCGATCAACTCGATGGTTTTGGCCTCAAAAATAATGACATCGCTCTTGCGGTAGAAGACATCTTCGTAGGCGATTTCCTCGCCCGGTAACCGGAACGTGGTTTCAGTAAAGACGACTTTGGTGTTCGGCTCCAAATTAAACTTTTGCCGGCCAAACATTAGTTTTCCAAGTCGCAGAATAGAATAGATCAGTCCACCGCCGACCGCTATTCCAAGGAAGCTTTGGCGGAGTGCCAACGCGGTCGAAGGCAGAGCACCGGTGAACAGATCCGTATGAAGCGCCGGAACCGCTGCGGAGCACAAAAACCCGGCAGCGACTCCTCCGAGCGTAATTTGATCCGGGATGATGAAGTGCTCGAAGTCGATGAACGTCGCAACGATGAACCCAGAAAGTAGGAGGCAAAAAGCCAGCACGAGAGAGGTCGACCGATCGCCATGGACAACCCAGGTGGACAGAAAAATGACGCCGGTTAACAGCTCGACGAGAAAGTAACGAAATGAAATCGGTGCTCGGCAATTGGAGCATTTCCCACGGAGCAGCAGCCAGGTAAAGATCGGGATGTTGCGATACCAGGGGATCGCGTAGTTGCAATGAGGACAGTGAGAAGGCGGGGAGACAATGCTTTCTCCACAAGGCATTCTGTGAATGCAGACATTCAAAAAGCTACCAACGATACAGCCGAGAGCGAAGAAAACCACGGACCAGAAGCTGAAAGGGACCGCAGCCCAGGTTTGCGGGTCAAACATACGGAAAAGCCGGGAGGCTAGAGGAGACAAGCGCGAGACTATTGGCAATAATCGATAGGTTTAGCGGGACGATTAGGATGCGCCGCACCGATCGCTGATCGCCTGTTGACTCAGGCTTATTGCTTTCCATAAACATCCCTTTCCAGCGCTTGTCGCATGACATCGATGGGCGCTGTCTGACCCGACCACAATTCAAGCGCGCGCGCGCCCTGATACAGTAGCATTCCCAATCCGTTGGCCGTGCGACAACCCGCACGTTTGGCCGCTCGAAGGAATTTGGTTTCCGCTGGACGATAGACCATATCGTATGCAGCGGCAGCCTTGCCGAGTGGAAATCGGTCTTCATCGAGAGGCAAAGCGTCGTCGGCCTTGAGACCGAGCGATGTCGCGTTCAGCACCAAATCGACAGCGGTTTCCGGATAACCGGTGCGGACGTTAACCGCCGGAAAACGCTGTTGAATCTCCCTTTCGACCTCTTGGGCTTTCGCGACCGTCCGATTGACCAGGAATAGATTCTTCACACCTTCGGATGCCATCTTGAGAGCCGCAGTCCGCCCAGCACCTCCCGCTCCCAGAAGCACAACGGAAGCGCCTCGTAAACCGAACGAAAGATCTTCCCGCAAAGATTGGATGATCGCGTCCGCATCGGTATTAAAACCTTGGCTGCGAATCCCTCGCACTTCTTCTGCAGGAAAGTTGCCGAGCGGTTCCCATTCATTGTTTTGGTTGAGCGCCTCAAAGCGGATCGTGTTCACGGCTCCCCATGTTTTGGCGGACTCGTCGAGCTTGTCCACCATATCCACAGCGAGCAGTTTGTGGGGAAGCGTCAAGTTTAGGCCGATGAATTTCATCATCTTGGCTCCCTCGATGGCGGCTTTCAAATCATCCGGATGAACATCACAAGCGAGGTAACACCAGTTCCGGCCTAGAGTTGCAATGCCAGCGTTCTGCATGGCCGGGGAGGCCGAGTGCTTGATCGGATGGCCCAACACGGCGCAATAGCGGGTCGCGGCAGTGATTATTTGTGCGATGGCACCAGACACGCGCGGGAGAATAGAGACGAAACCCGGAGGATCAAAGATCAAAGTTCCGATTCCGGTTCTGACGACCGGCAGGCGGGTGAGGATGCAGGCTGAACTAAGACTGGAACCTTTCGAGGGCGAGAGGAGTGAGCAAAGGATGATTCACCTCAGCGGCCCTGACCCAGGATTTACTCAGTCGAAGCTTCTGTGAACTCAACTCCTCCGATGGATCAAGGTGGCCAAGGCGCGTCGTCCTTCATCGGAGCTGAGGTTCTGACCTGTATCCAGGGGACATCGCGAGGTCCTTTTGGACTGGACACAATCTTCCTCGAGAGCGTATCGGGGTCCTTCCATTTCCTAATTTCGCCGTGACCGTCAGCAAAGGAAAAGCCGCAAGCGCCGTTATGATAGTTGGCGGGCATGTTGCCCCAGGCACCCTTCACGTCCACCAGCACAAGGAAGTAACCGTCATCGATGGCATCGGGGTGCTCATCTAGAAAGACAAACGCTTGTGACGGGGAAGGGTTCACAATGTCTGAATATTTCCGATAGGTATAGAATTTGGTTTTGATAAGGTCCGTGTACCAGCTATTGCCATTCATGTTCCCGTTCATCGAGATGCTGCGCACTCGCGGGTAAACCTTGGCACCGATCTTGGCGGTGCTCTTGTCGGCAGGACATTTATAGATTTCCAGGGATTGATTATAGTTCCACAACATTCCTCTTGGCGCTTTGATGAGGTTCACGTTGGTGGCGTCCTGAGCTGTCGGTAGCCAGCCTTCGATCCACCCGATCTGCGCGCCTGTGCCATTGGGAACGAGCTTATCGGTGTTTTCATCCGCGTATAAATACCAGGCGAGCTGGAGCTGCTTCAGATTATTCATGCAGGCAATGCCTTGAGCTTTGGTCTTGGATTTGGCAAGGGCTGGCAGAAGCATGCCGGCGAGAATTGCTATGATCGCAATGACCACGAGAAGTTCGATCAAAGTAAAGGCCCGCCGACCCAGTGGTTTGGCCGTGAATACACCAAGATTGGAATCAAACGTTTTCATAGTATTTCATTGTTGGGGACCGAATGGCGCCCCTGCCGCAAGCGTGTTAACTCGGAGCCGCCTCAGAGCTTCCCAATAATTTCATGTGAAGGCCTGCCAGTCCAACAAGCCAGTTGGTCTCGTCCAACTTTCACCCAGGCTCGGAGGCGCTGTCGTCGGATGAAAAACGATCGCGACAGACTGAGGGCACCCGAGCAGCGCGATGTCGAAATCTTGAGGTGCGTTCATGGGATTCTCCTTGGGAAGCTACCACTTGAGATTTCGTTTCCAAGGAAATTTTGGCTCAAGTTTAGAAGCGATTGCCATGTCGAAGGTTCTCACCGATTAGTCGAGCCTCAAGTTGGCCTACACCGTCTGAGCGATCAGTGTTGATCCGCTGATTCGACAAGAGCTTGGGAAGGGAACCACGAAGCAAACGAAGCTAACCTAAGTATAAAGAGGCTCGGACAGGGACGAATTAGCAGTCTGAGCACATGGAAACGCCATGAATGTGGCCTAGTTTCCAGAGCAGTCCTGCCGGAGACAGCCGCGCGTCGTTCACGCGGCGAGCAGACAATAGGCTGTGTTCGATTTCAACCCAAGCGCCAGACAATGCGCGCCTTGTTCAAATCGTACGGCGACATTTCCAGTTTCACACGGTCCCCGGCCGTAAGGCGGACCCATCGCTTGCGCATCTTTCCGCAAATAGTGGCGAGCACCAGGTGTTTGTTGTTCAACTCGACCCGAAACATCGTCCCTGGTAGCACCGTATGGATGCGGCCTTCCACTTCAATTGGCTCTTCTTTCATGGGCTAATTTAATGCCGACAACCGGCCTGCAACCGTAGGCCACTATCCCATAAACCGGCTCATGGAATATAGCCAAAAGACAAAACGAGGCCCGGCACCCGCCGGGCCTCGATCCATCGTCGCTGTAAAATCAATAGCGATTGCGTCCGCCGCTGAATTCGCGACGTGAACCGCCGCCACCGCCACCGCCACCGCCCGTGCGCTCTTCGCGCGGCTTGGCGATGTTGACCGTCAGGTTGCGACCATCCACAGAAGCGCCGTTCAGGGCTTCGATAGCCTTTTGCGCTTCCTCGGCTGTGCTCATGGTGACGAAGCCGAAGCCACGTGGGCGACCGCTCATACGATCCATCATCAGGTTGGCCTCTACGACGGTGCCGTGCGCGGCAAAGGCGTCCTGGAGGTCGTTCTCGGTTGTATTGAAGGAAAGATTTCCAACAAATAATTTCGTGTTCATATAATGTTTTATACTGTCTAGCTAACCTTTGCTTTCTCCAGACCGTTCCCGACCATCGGGTTTAAAATCATCACTGAACCGAGTTCACCTGAAGATTCACCATGCCTTGAAAATGACAAGCTACCTAACAGAAGTGGCTAAAATGCCCGTTCCTGAACAAATAGCAACAGCAATTCTCAAAAATCTGAAATTCCTCAAGAGCCCGTCACGATAAAGATCTTGCCAGCCATGGACGACGTTCTAGGGTGTCCACCAAAAACGGCATGCCTGCTGAAACACCAATCAACAAAGCAACTCTCGATGCATTGCGTGCTTTGAGCACCCCGACGGTGTCCAACGCCGTGGAGCTTTTCAACCTGCGCCCGCGCAACAAAGGTTTCATGTCGCCCGAGATTCGCTGCTTGTTTCCGGATCTGGGGGTAATGGTGGGTCACGCCGTCACGGCCCGCTTTGCGGCAGATCAACCGCCCAAGCATCCAGGTTCGCGGTATGAACTTTGGAAGCATATTCTCGAAATCCCCGAACCGCGTGTGATGGTCATGCAAGATATGGATCAACAGGCCGGAGTGGGAGCTTACTTTGGCGAAGTGCAATCAACCATTCATAAACGCCTTGGATGTATCGGGGTTGTCACGAACGGGCATGTCCGCGATTTGGACGAAGTTCATCCGATGGGTTTTCATTATTTTGCGGGAGGCGCCTGTGTCTCTCATGCCTATGTGCATCTGCTTGATTTCGGCTGTCCAGTCAACGTGGGTGGCATCATGGTGCATACGGGCGATCTGGTTCACGCGGACAAGCACGGAGTTCTCATAGTTCCAAAGGAAGTCGCGTCGGAAATCCCGCAAGCGGCGGCAAAAGTTGCTGACCGCGAACAGCGTATTATCTCCCACTGCAAATCGACAGACTTCACTCTGGAAGAGCTGAAAAGGCGTTACGAATCGTGAGTGTTTCGAACACGACAGTTTCTTCGGACGCGCTCCTGAGCTTTTGCGTCTCGTGCTTTCTGAAGCTCGGGGTCCCGGCCGACCATGCCGTTATCACGGCGGAAAACCTCATCTTTGCCAATCTCCGTGGGGTCGATTCTCACGGCGTGATCCGGCTGAAGATTTATACCGAGCGCTTGGAAGCCGGAGGTTTCAAAGCAGATGCGCGCCGGGAAATTGTTTCGGAAGGCGAAGGGTTTGCCCTGATGGACGCCGGCCACGGCATCGGCCAGGTAGCAGGCATGGAAGCCATGAAGCTGGCAATAGCCAAAGCAAACAGAGTGGGTCTCGCCATGGTGGGAGTCAAAAACAGCAACCACTTCGGTGCCGCGGGCTTCTACGCATTAAGGGCGGTCGAGGGCGGGATGATTGGTATGGCCGCCACCAATGCCGGGCCGACCATGGCACCGACGGGCGGCCGCGAAGGGCGGCTCGGGAACAATCCCATATCCATCGCCATTCCAGCAGGCAAGTACCCGCCGGTCGTTCTCGACATGGCAACCGGCGCGGTAGCGTGGGGCAAGATTTTTGTGGCACAGCAGGAGAAGAAAAAGATTCCTGCGACTTGGGCTTTGGATAGAAACGGATTACCGACCGATGATCCCGATGCAGCGGCAGGCGGCGGTTTGATCCAGCCGTTCGGAGGGTACAAAGGTTACGGGCTGAGCTTGCTGATTGACATTCTGACTGGCGTGTTGACCGGCGGCGGGTTTTCCACGCATGTGAAGACGCTTTATCAGAATTTGCAGTCGCCGTCTCATGTGGCTCACACATTTGCCGCTCTCCGCATCGATGGCTTCATGCCGCTGGGCGAGTTCCGCCGACGGATGGATGAAATGATCGAACTGATGCAGCAATGCCCGGCGGCACCGGGCGTTGATCGTATTTATGTTCCAGGGGAAATCGAACATGAAACCGAGCAAAGGAGAAGATCTGAAGGCATTCCAATTAACCCGACCTTGAAAGAGGAACTCAGTGCGCTCGGCGCAAAACTGGGTGTGCAGCCTCTGTTTTAGCGTGCGAATCTTCACCGTGCGGAATTGATCCATCTTTAGGTGTGACGACGGCCAACAAAATCACCATTCTCCGCATTTTGTCCGTGCCATTTTTTATCGCTCAGGTGCTTTATTACCTGGACACCGGCCTGGAGCACCATCGTTGGATCGCCTTGGTTTCTTTTGCGCTCGCAGCAATCTGCGACGGCGTGGATGGTTACATTGCGCGGTGCTACAATCAGCGCAGCGAGTTGGGAGCTATTCTTGACCCGCTTGCCGATAAGCTGCTGCTCGTTTCGGGAGTGGTCCTGTTGAGCTTGCACGTCCAGCCTTACCTGGAACGAATTCCTTTGTGGTTGACCGCAATTATCATCGGACGCGACGTGATCGTGCTGATCGGTCTGGGCCTCGTTTATTACGTCTGCGGAAAAGTCACCATTCGCCCCCATTTCGTTGGGAAAATGGCAACCGTGTTTCAGATGGTCGTGGTCCTGTGGATTTTGCTGAGCTGGAATCGCCCGTGGCTGCGGGTTTGGATCTATAGCGCCGGAGCTTGCACCGCCATCTCAGGAATCATCTATATCTTCGCAGGCGTCAGCCAATTGAGCACCAGTCCCAGCAGCGCCCCGACTCCCGGCCAGAGCGTCGGGAGGGAGAAGCACCATTTCGAAAAGTAGAGATAAGCCTTCGACTCGGACATTTCACCCACGGTCGCAGACCTCAAGATATTGAACCCAGGCCTGCGCGAGTCCTGGGAGCCATCCGGCGCGTGGTGGTGAGCCTGGCCAATGCGGCGGTCGATCAAGCGCGCCGCAAGAATCCCCAGACCAAGTACAACGCCGGCCGCTTCCAAAAACAATTCCGATCCGCGCGCGGTGGACACGAGCGACTCCAGGCACTCATTTTCTCCAAATCAATGTCCTGGACTTACAAGACTGAAAGGACGCGTCCTGACCGCGGCGCGTGGTGAGATAGAATCGCTTGATACTGTGTGGACGTGCCGCGGCTGGTCTCGACGACACAGCCAGGCTCCGGGGCAAAAGCGAGAACTCTCCGATTTTGTTCGCGCCTTGCGCCCATGAGCCTGCGAGGTTCACTGGCTGAATTGTTGAGGAGGAATGCAGAGTTCTTAAATAGCCGTCGTATTTTAGGTATCGACGCGGCTTTCAACTCCGATAATTCTTCGCGCAATTTATTTATCATGCAGAGATTGCGTAAAAACCAAGGCTGTTATTGTGGCGAAACCATCGCCATCGAAAGTGTCTTGCGAGAAATCCAAACTGAAGCGTTGAAGAATGGATGGCACTCTGATCGTGTCTTGGGCTCCGAGACGATTTGTTTTCCAGCTTACGTTCGGGCAACAGCTCGCCCGGAGAAGCGTTTATACCTATCCTCTGGCATCCATGGCGATGAGCCGGCTGGGCCTCTGGCATTGTTGGAGTTGATGAAAGAGAATCGCTGGCCCGAGCGAGTTGATATTTGGCTATGTCCATGCCTCAACCCGACCGGTTTTCCGTTGAATCGGAGGGAGAACGCCCAACGGATCGACCTCAATCGTGATTATCGGCATTTGATCACCGACGAAATCCGGGCGCATGTGGGCTGGCTTCAACAACAGCCGAGCTTTGACATCACAGTCGTCCTCCACGAGGACTGGGAAGCGAATGGCTTTTATCTCTATGAGTTGAACCCGGACCATCGGCCTTCCCTCGCAGAGTCAATCATCGAGCGCGTCGCCGAAGTGTGCCCGATAGAAACTTCCGACCTGGTGGATGACTTTCCGTGCCACGCCGGGATTATTCGGCCTCAGGTCAACCCAATGGACCGGCCTCAATGGCCCGAATCGATATACCTGGTCCATCACAAGACCCGACATAGCTACACGCTTGAAGCGCCCTCAGATTTTCCATTGAACATCCGTGTTGCAGCATTGGTGACGGCGGTCCAAACGGCTCTAGCCTCGTTGGGATAATTGAAGACGATGTATTGACAATGAATTGATCGCCGTGAAAGATTTCTCCGAAATCATGAAATCGACCACGAAACACCGTTCTGCAGGTTTGGTTCAGGGATCTGTGATTCTTCTCGCGTCGCTCGCCCTCCGGGCTCAAGCCGCAGAAAGAATTGAGTTCACCCAGCAGATCAAGCCCCTATTGGAAACCACCTGCCTGAGTTGTCACGGAGCGGAGCGGCCAAAGGGGAACCTGCGTTTAGGCACCAGGGCCGGGGCTTTGAAGGGTGGGGACAGCGGACCATCGTTGGTCCCTGGACAGCCCGAAAAGAGCCCTCTTTATACCGCGACCATATTGGCATCGGATCATGACGATCTTATGCCGCCCACAACCAAAGGTGGCCCGTTGTCCAAGGAGAAAACCGAGTTGCTACGACTGTGGATTGCGCAAGGAGCGGATTGGCCGGAAGACGCGACGCTCACGGCCGTGAAGAAAGTTGAATTCGCGAAGGACATTCAGCCGCTCTTGGAACTTAACTGCGTGGCGTGTCACCGAGAAGGGCATGACAAGGGAGGGTTGCGGCTCGACAACAAGACCGACGCCTTTAAAGGTGGGGCCAATGGCCCTGCGATCATTCCGGGAAAATCCAGAGCCAGCATGCTCTACACCACAGCCGTTCTGCGTCCCGATCACGAAGACCTCATGCCGCCTAAATCCAAAGGAGGCCCGCTGCCCAACGAGCAAACGGACTTGTTGCGGAATTGGATTGATCAAGGAGCGATCTGGCCGGGCGGAACCGCGCTTGTTCCCAAAAAAGCTGAAACCGCGTCCACGGAAGACCTCGGCACCGTCACCGCAATCCATCGGCATATCCTCTCCAAGCTCGATGTGACGAATGAAACTCAAATGAAGCCCTACACTGGGAAGATTGCCGGAACCGAGGTCACCTTCGAAATGCTCCCGATCAAGGGTGGCAATTACCTGATGGGGACGGGTGAAGGCGAACGCGGCCGCAAGCCGGACGAGGGGCCGCAGCACAAGGTCGCGGTCCAGCCGTTTTGGATGGGCAAATGCGAAGTGACATGGAACGAGTACGAGCTCTTCATGTATCCCGAGGAAGAGAAGAAAGTTCGCGCCAGCCGCAACTACGATCCTTCTCAGTTTCCGGGTGCCGACGCTGTAAGTCGTCCGACGTCGCCGTACGTGGAGATGAGTTTCGGAATGGGGAAGGACGGGTTTCCTGCGATCAGCATGACACAACATGCCGCTAGCAAGTATTGCCAATGGCTGAGCGCTAAAACGGGTCAGTTTTATCGTTTGCCCACGGAAGCCGAATGGGAGTATGCCTGCCGCGCAGGCACCACCACCACTTACTCGTTCGGTGACGATGCCAACGAGCTAGGCGACTACGCTTGGTACGCGAAGAACAGCGACTTCAAATATCAGAAGGTTGGAAAAAGGAAGCCAAATCCCTGGGGCCTGCACGACATGCACGGGAACGTTCTCGAATGGACCCTCGATCAATACGACGAGGATTACTTCAAGCAATTCGCAATAGGCGTCACGCAAAGCCCATGGAATCGAATCACCGCTCCGTATCCTCATTCGGCGCGCGGCGGCTCGTGGGATGACAACCCTGAAAAACTTCGGAGCGGCGCGCGGCGCGGCTCGAACAAAACATGGAAAATTCAAGACCCCCAACTGCCCAAGAGCATTTGGTATCACACCGACGCCCAATTCTTGGGCTTCAGGGTCATTCGGCCTTTGAACGTGCCGGCTCCTGAAGAACTATCTAAATATTGGACAAGCGGACAAGAAAAGGACTAAGGTGGCTCATCCCAGTGCTTGAGGAAGGCTTGAACAACTTTCGAGAGCGTTGGCGTCAGACTCAGTAAACTTTAAATTGCAAAGACAAACCATGAACGAACCGAATAAACCAAATCCTAAAAGCGAAGTGACGCGCCGCAATTTCTTAAAAACCACATCCACCGTTATGGGAGGAACTTTGATGGGCGGTCTGTCCATCGAACGCAGCGCCTTCGCAGCCGGTGATGATACTGTTAAGATCGTCTTGGTGGGCTGTGGCGGCCGAGGATCAGGGGCAGCGGACCAGGCGCTCAGCACGAAAGGAAGTGTCAAACTCGTCGCGGTAGCCGACATCCATAAAGATAACATGGACGAGAAGCTTCGCCTGTTAGGACAAAAGCATAAAGATCGAGTTGAGGTCGCCGACGATCGCAAGTTCATTGGTTTCGAGGCCTACAAAGAAGCGATTGGCCTCGCCGACGTGGTGATTCTGGCAACTCCTCCGGGATTTCGCCCCATTCATTTCGAGGAAGCCGTCCGACAAGGTAAACATGTGTTCATGGAAAAGCCCGTCGGCGTCGATGGACCTGGGATTCGCAAAGTGTTGGCAGCGGCGCAAGAAGCGAAGAAGAAAAATCTGAAAGTTGGCGTCGGTCTGCAACGGCATCATCAGCTTGGTTATATCGAGACGATGAAACGCCTTCACGACGGAGCGATCGGCGACATCGTTTCCATGCGCTGCTATTGGAACGGTTCGACTCCTTGGGTGAAAAAGCGCAAAGAGCTCGAAGCGAAATACGGACGCCCGCTGTCCGAAATGGAATACCAACTACGTAACTGGTATTATTTCGTCTGGCTGTGTGGCGATCACATTTGCGAGCAGCACATTCATAACCTCGATGTGATGAATTGGGTGAAAAATGGGTATCCGGTTCGGGCCAACGGAATAGGTGGCTGCGAAGTTCGCAAGGGAGAAGATTACGGTGAAATCTTCGACCACCATGCAGTTGAATTTGAGTATGCGGACGGTTCCCGATTGTCCAGCCAATGCCGCCACATCAATGGCTGTTGGAGTAATGTTTCCGAACATGCCGTCGGAACCAAAGGGGCGTGCGACATCAGCGGCCACATCATCCGGGGTCAAAATGCCTGGCGGTTTAGATCCGAAGGTGCCCGCGATCCCTACCAGCAGGAGCACGACGATTTCTTCGATGCCGTTCGGAACGACAAACCGTACAACGAGGCGGAAAACGGAGCCAAGAGCAGCTTGACCGCTGTTCTCGGCCGAATGGCCACGTACTCGGGCCGAGTCATTGAATGGGATCAGGCGTTGAACTCTCAAGTGGATCACATGCCCAAGATCTTCGCATTCGATGCCCCCGCGCCAGTTCAGCCGGGACCAAATGGTCTCTATGCGCTGCCGATCCCGGGCAACTCTGATTGGTATAAGAAGATCGTCTAGCAGATTGTCCAAACTCCGCTAGCGGACGCCCGTCTCTCTCCTAGAGACGGGCTTTTCTTTCTGCTGGCGTTGTGGACGTCGCCTTTGCTTTGAATCTGTCTGTTTATCGAAAAGTCAGATAGATTCGCCTAACTGTTTACAACCTATGACACCCACATTACCCACTGTATTATTGCGCCCCGGCGAAGCGGACCGCGTCATTGCCGGTCATCCCTGGATCTATCAAGGTTCCATTCTGCGCCTTACCCAACCGACAATCGACGGCGACATCGTCCAAGTCAAAGACCACCGCCAGCGCTTTTTGGGAATCGGCTTTTACAATTCCAAGTCGAAGATCAACGTCCGATTGCTGGAGACCGAGCGAGTCGAGGTCGATCGAGCATTCTTCGAGCAACGCATTCGCGCGGCTCTCGATACTCGAAAAAGACATCTGCCCGGAGCGAGTTCGTTTCGAGTTGTCAACGCCGAGAGTGATTTCTTGAGCGGACTGATTGTGGACAAATACGAAGATGTGTTAGTGATCCAGACATCTTCGCTCGGCATGGATCAGCGCAAACCGATGATCGTGACGGCATTGAAATCCATCTTCTCGCCGCGCGCCTTGGTCGAGCGGAACGAAATGGCCTCACGGAAGTTTGAAGGACTGCCAGATGTGAACGGGGTTTTGGAGGGTGAGGTGGCAGGCGATGTCTCAATCAAACTGAATGGGCTTCAATTTGGTGTTGATCTGTTGACCGGCCACAAAACCGGATTTTACCTCGATCAACAAGTAAACTATCAAGCCGTGGCCAAGTTCGCCGCTGGTGCCCAGGTCCTGGATTGCTTTACGTTTCTAGGCGGGTTCGCGTTGCATGCGGCGCGGGCCGGAGCCTCCCAAGTTCACGCCATTGACCAAAGCAAAGAAGTCGTTGCGGCCGCCGCCAAAAATGCCGAGAAGAATGGACTTAAATGCACTTTCGAGGCGGCAAATGTTTTTGATTGGCTTAAAGCCCAAACAGGCATCGGCCCGCACGAAAAAGTCATTCCCCGATTCGATTTGATTGTGCTCGATCCTCCTTCATTCACCCGCAGCCGCGCTACGATTCCGGATGCCTTGCGGGGATATAAAGAAATCCATCTGCGGGCGCTCAAACTCTTGAAACGAGGCGGCATCTTGGCGACGTTCTGTTGCTCGCATCACATCGATGCGGTCATGTTTCAAGAGATCATTTCAGAAGCAGCGTTCGACGCCCGGCGAATCTTGCGCCGCGTCGCCACTTACAGCCAATCCCCAGACCATCCGATCATTCAGTCGATTCCGGAAACAGAATATCTCAAGGGCTTTGCGTTTGAGGTGGCGCGCTGATAGGTCCAGCAGGACCTACGGTGAAGGCCTTGGACCGTCGGGCCAGAGGGTTGATTACAAGCCCCTGCCTAAGTCGGAAACTAACATCGACGAACCCTCCGGGAACACACGGGCGAAGCCCCTCGCGTTCGCTGCTATCCGAGGCTCGTGCTGAGCGCTATCACTTGACGAAGCCCTGTTCCTTCAGCCAGAAGAGGCAATCTTTGGTCCAAGGGTGGCCGTTGGCCAAGCCGATACCGTGACGGCCCTTCTGATAGATGTGCAGATCGAACGGAACTCCTGCTTTCCTCAGCGAGGCTGCAAAGTTCAGGCTGTTCTCAACAGGCACGGCGGTATCTTCCACGGTATGCCATAGGAATGTGGGCGGAGTTTTTGGGGTGACTTGCAGCTCGTTCGAGAGCAGTTCAATCAAGTCCGGCGCAGCTTCCTTTCCGAGTAAGTTGTTCTTCGATCCTTGATGAGTGAACTTACCCATGGTGATGACGGCGTAACAGAGAATCCCCAAATCCGGACGTGAACTTTGACGTTCGACCAAATCTTCGGCGTCCGGTTTTCCTGCGTCGAAGTGTGTCAATATCGTGGACGCCAGGTGTCCGCCCGCAGAAGAGCCCATAACGCCAATTCGGTTCGAGTCAACTTTCCAGTCGGCGGCTTTAGCTCGAACAAGCCGGATGGCGCGAGCTGCATCCTCCAGCATTCGCGGGTGGCGGTAACCCGCCGAGCCGAGCCGATACTTCAGGACAAAGCCCGCCACGCCGTGCTCATTCAACCAAAGCGCATAATCCTTACCCTCGTGGCCCGCGAGTCCGCCGTAGCCGCCGCCCGGACAAATCACAATGGCAGCGCCTGTTGCGAGAGCGGCATCCGGCAGGTAAGGAGTGAGGGTAGGAACGTCCTTTTCTGATTTACCCAAAGCGCCGGGAGCATCATTGGGCCAAAGAGGAATCGGATCTTTCGTCTGCGCACCAACAACGGATGCCAGCGCAAGCGTGGCGAAAAGAGCGGCAAATGTTTTCATGGTATCGAGAGTTCAAATTGGATTTAAGCTACGAGGATACGCGTCTCGGAAATTACTTCAACGCGGAATTCGCAGAGCATCGAGCCAGATCGCGCGACCTGGCTGCGGCATTGCTTAGAGCCTGTTCTTAAAATCGTAGCAGCCGAGGTAACGAGGCTCTGATCTGACGGAAGGGCGCGAAAGGTTCAAGAAATTTGAGCCTCGTTACCTCGGCTGCTACGAATGAATTGGATTTCCAAACAGGCTCTTAGGAGTTTTGGTTGAGCATCGGCGATTTGTCGCATAACATCAGTTCCGCAACGAATGGATCAAGCATTGTGAAGATATCTTATATTTTTATTCTCGGGGCGTGTTCACTATTGATCGGCAATGCTTCATGGCGAGTTGGTCGAGCCGATGTCTTCGCCCGGACGATCGGCGGTCCACCGGTCGTTACGAGCTTCTCTCCGATTCAAGGCGAAGTGGGCGCCTCGGTGGAGATCAGAGGGACGAATTTACTGAACGTTACCTCAGTGCAATTCAACGGTGCGGAAGCGAAGTTCTCGACCTTATCCGGACTACTCTCGACAACTGTTCCAACGAATGCCACGACGGGTCCCATCAGTGTGAAAACAACGGGCGGAACCAATACGACGGCGCAAGCATTTACCGTGATCGCTCGCGCAGCGCCGATTGTTTCGAACTTTTCGCCCACGGAAGGAGCGGCAGGAATTTCAGTGGAAATCCGAGGGACCAATCTGGCGGGCGTCACCGCCGTGAAGTTTAATGGCGCGGAGGCTTCCTTTACCATATTGGCCAGTTCTGTGGTGGCCTCTGTTCCAGCAAACGCCACAAGCGGCGCAATCACGGTAACGACAGCGACCGGCACCTACACCACTGCCGGAGCTTTCACGGTCACTCGGCTCGCACCTCCCAGCGTCGCTGGCTTTTCTCCTCTTCAAGGAGAACCAGGAACCTCCGTGGAAATCCTCGGAACCAATTTAACAAGCGTCAGCGCTGTGAAGTTCAACGGAGTGGCCGCATCTTTCCTTTCAGTCGGTGGCTCACTGCGTGCCACCGTGCCAGTCAGCGCTACGAGCGGCCCTATCACGGTAATCACTGCGTTCGGCACGAATACGACGACTCAAGGTTTCATTGTCACTGCGGGCCCCACGCCCGTCATTGCCAACTTCACGCCGACCGGTGGTGAGATCGGCACGACCGTCGAAATAAGAGGCACCTACTTGCGCGACGTCACCGCCGTGAGATTTGACGGAGTGGATGCAAATTTTACAAACTCACTTTTTCGCCCGCTTGCGGCGGTGGTTCCAACCAATGCGACTACTGGCCCAATCACCGTGATCACTCGAGGAGGCATCGCCACCACCCTCGACCTGTTTATTGTGACCAACCTTTTTGCGCCGATTATCGAGGCCGTGTCTCCGCTCACCGGAGCGCCAGGCACTCTTGTGGAAGTGCTTGGCAAGAACTTAACTGTCATTACGGCGGTTGAATTCAACGGAGTTCGCACATCATTTCTCGAATTCTCTGCCGGCCGGTTATTTACTTTTGTGCCGACGAATGCTCCAAGCGGACTAATTCGAGTGATCTCCGCAAACGGGTCCGGAAGGAGCAAAGAGACGTTTACGGTGATCATCTCGCCCCCACCCCCAACTCAGGAACCTCCCACCCTCTCGATGCGAACCGTTTCTGAGAACCAACTCGAGCTGTCGTGGACCGCCGAAGCTATTGGGTTTGTGCTCCAGTTCTCCGACGATCTCAACTCCTCAACCAACTGGTCGAATCAAGCAGGCTCACCGACCACAGTTCAGGGTCGTCGGACGCTCTCTCAAAGCGTCAGCTCCAAAGCGAGATTCTATCGTTTGATTCATCCGTAGGTCCACAACCCAAACTCGGAAGGATCGTTGAAAGCCGAGATTCGTTGTCGTTTCAGATCAACGCGCTTCAACCCTCCGATCAAAGATAGCTGAGCCACGGATCGCGACGCCGCCGCTTTAGCTCAGCAAACCATCGGCAAAGCGGATAGAGAATCAGCACGACAAGAATCCAAACCCCATACACTACGGGCAGTCCGTAACCATAACCGTCGGGCCGGGGCCCAGGTGAGCTGCCATACAGCCCATCCGCTCGACCGTACCGCGCGAAGGCGAATGACACAGCGAGGCCGTGAATCAAAGCGAGGTGAAGCACGTAATAAAAAAGGGGCACTCGACCAAAAACCAGGGCTGGCTTCAAAAAGCGCGGTGTTCCTCGATCCAGCAACGACATGACAACCAGTGCCGGCCCCAGAGTCATCAGCACGTAAAGCAACGAGGGCGGATACTTGTAGCAATCGATAAAGGAGAACAGCGTGAACAGCCCGTTCTTCTGAGGCACCCATGGATTCGGATCTCCATAGAGGTTGCTGTAGCGAATGAGAACGAATAGCAGTGATGCCGTGGCACCCAATGACAGCAGCCATTTACGCCGCTCGCTCGGTTCGCGAAGCAAAATCGTTCCAAAAGCGTAGCCGGCCGCCATCACACCCATCCACGGAATCAAGGGATAACCGGTGGTTAAATTGTAGCCAGGAAGAACCTCGGTCTTCTCTGCTTGATGTAAAATCGCCCAGAGCCAACGGAAGCGTCCCCAATCCGCAGGTTGTACAAAGTCGAAAGCATTGTGTCCGGCGATCATTAAAAGCCCGAGCAAACCAATGTAACGGATCGGCAAAAAAACAAGACCAGCGAGAACCACCATAGACCAGCCAATCGCCCAAATGACGCCCGTACCAACCGAATGCAGGTCGAAGTTGAACGTCCAGCCAAACCAACGGATGACGGTCACTTCCAAGAAAACCAACCAAAGGCCGCGCGTCAGTAGAAACCACGATAATTCCGATCGAGTCTTCCCACGAGTCGTCGAGAGGAAAGCTCCCGTCCCCGCCAGAAACACAAAGGTCGGGGCGCAATAGTGCGTGAACCAACGCGTGAAGAACAGAACGGGATTCGTCTGCGTCAAATCGAGCGGATAAAAAGTGATGTTGGAAAAGAATCCTCGAGTGTGGTCGAGCGCCATGAGAACCATCACCAAGCCTCGAAGCAGATCCACTGAATCCAATCGGGGAGAAGCTACCTCAATTCGAGGTCGGACCAGATTCTCGCGCGACTGGCTGGCGGCTTTGGGATTGCTCGGCATGGGATCTACTGCTGCCAGATTGCAGCCGCCTCGACAATCCTTTTCTGGCCATTGACACTCCCCTGCCCCGCTCGTAAGTTCGCGCGCGCTATGTTTGAACTGGTCTCATCCTACCAGCCAGCGGGCGATCAGCCCCAAGCGATCACCAAGCTGACTGAAGGATTGTTCTCCCAAGCAAAACATCAAACGCTCTTGGGTGTCACGGGCTCTGGAAAAACCTTCACGATCGCGAATGTGATCAAGCATGTGAATAAACCAACCTTGGTGATCTCGCATAACAAAACTCTCGCCGCGCAACTTTACGCCGAATTCAAAGGGTTTTTTCCCAACAACGCGGTCGAGTATTTTGTCAGCTATTTCGATTATTACCAACCCGAGGCTTACATCCCGCGGACGGATACCTTTATTGAAAAGGACTCGAGCATCAACGAGGAGATCGAACGGCTGCGGCTTTCGACCATGAGCTCGCTATTCGCGAGGCGTGACGTAATTGTCGTCGCCAGCGTCTCGTGCATTTATGGCATTGGCAGCAAGGAGGACTACGAGGCGATGGTGATCCCGCTCCGAACCGGCCAGGAGATTACTCGCGATCAATTGCTCAGCCGTCTCGTGGACATTCAGTACTCGAGGAACGACATCGAATTTAGCCGGGGCCATTTTCGTGTTCGCGGCGATACCGTCGAGCTCTGCCCGGCCTATACCGAGGATGCTTTGCGATTTGAATTCTTCGGAGATGCGATTGATCGCATTACTCGGTTCGATCCGCTCACCGGCCATAAAATTGAGCCGCTCTCTGCAATCACCATCTATCCGAGCAAACAATTCGTTACCCCGATGGACAAAATGAAGGGGGCGATTCTGAATATTCGAGAGGAGCTCACGGACCGGATTGCGTGGTTCGAATCACAGGGCAAATTGCTCGAAGCCCAGCGGATCAAGATGCGGACTGAATACGACCTTGAGATGATGATCGAGATGGGATTCTGCTCCGGAATTGAAAACTATTCGCGGCACATTGGAGGGCGGCCTCCTGGATCGCGCCCCTGCACGCTGTTCAATTTCTTTCATTCGGACTATCTCCTTGTCATCGACGAATCGCACGCGACTGTTCCGCAGATCGGCGGAATGTATGCAGGGGATCGGTCTCGGAAAACGGTTCTGGTGGAGCACGGATTTCGGCTGCCGAGCGCTCTCGATAATCGGCCTTTGAATTTCGAGGAATTCCAACAAATGCAGAACCAGACGATTTACGTGAGCGCGACTCCGAGCGGCCAGGAACTCCAATGGTCTGAAGGCCGGATTGTTGAACAGATCGTTCGCCCGACCGGTTTGATCGACCCGAAAGTCACAATAAAACCGCTCAAAGGCCAGATTGATGATTTGATCAACGAAGCGCGGAAGCGGGTCGATCTCAGGGAACGCGTTCTGGTGACGACGCTCACAAAGCGCACGGCGGAGGAATTAACGGACTACCTGCGAGACATCGGGATTAATGTGCGCTACCTGCACAGCGAAATTGATGCGATCGAGCGCGTGGAGATTTTGCGGGCGTTGAGGAAGGGGGAATTCGATGTCCTTGTGGGAATCAATCTATTGCGCGAAGGACTCGACCTGCCGGAGGTGTCGTTGGTGGTTATCTTGGACGCGGATAAGGAAGGCTATCTACGCTCGACGACCAGTCTGATTCAAACGGCTGGCCGGGCGGCTCGGCACATAAACGGCGAAGTCATTCTCTACGCCGATGTGATGACTCAGAGCATTCAAAAGTTTCTGGCAACATCGCAGTATCGCCGCGAAAAACAACTGGCCTACAACCGTGAGCACAACATTACGCCTCGCGGCGTGAGCCGACCTGTCGAAGAGAGTTTATCTTCGCAGCGAGCGCTGGCCGCCGAGATGGTGATCAACGATGCGGGCGGCAATTTCGACGTCGTCGAAACAGTTCGGCAGTTGGAAGAGGAAATGTTAACCGCAGCAAACAATCTGGAATTCGAGAAAGCCGCTTTGCTTCGAGATCAGATTCGAGAGCTCAAGCGAGGCACGGATGGAATGAAGCACGTATCAGCGGAATCATTGTCCATCTACCCAAAAGGCAAAGGCGGGAAAGGCAAACAAAAGATGACACGAACATCGTAGCGGCAGCAGTTCTGCCCATGAACCTGGGTGGGGTGAGAGTCCCCTCGAACCCTGACCTTTTCTGGCGATCGAGCATGTCAGGGCTCGACGGCTTCCGGCTCGGAGACTACAGCTCGGAGAGAGTCTCGCCCCACCGTTCAAGGGCGCAA
>CAMAWP010000022.1 GCA_945861765.1 Akkermansia muciniphila
CCTGGGCAAACGCAGCACGCTGCTGCTGTCGGCGGACTCGCCCCTGTTCCGCTATCTGGCCGGGCCGCGACCTGAAGGCGACAAACTCCCGGCCAGTGAAAAGGTGACGCTGAAGTAACGGCGACCGCACCGCACGAATGAAAGGAAACAAATGTTGCGCCCCATGAACACCAAAACAGCCGGCTATCTGATTCTTTATGGCGGCTTTCTCATTGTCATGGGGCTGCTCGGCTATTTGTCCAACCCGGAAAAGGCGAAGACGGCTTTGATGTCAGGCGGCACCTTCGGCGCGCTCTCAATTCTCTGGGGCGTATTGGGAGCGCGCGGCGTCCGATTGATTCGGCCAGCGGCCATTGTAACAACCAGCTTCCTGGCGCTTGTCTTTGTGTGGCGGGCCACAGTCGGCTGGTTGGCGGTTCTCGATGGTAAATTAGAAAAATTGTTCGCGGCCATCTTGATCACGTTGATGCTGACGGCTTCCGCGCTGATGCTGTCGGTGCTGTTCAGATCTTGGAAATCGCAGCCGCTGTTGCCCACAAGGGAGAGGGACGCCACTGGGTTGGCGCGGCGAGAACACCCGGAGTAGCGGGCAGACCGCGGACGCGGCACTGCTCTCCAGACACAGGCCGAGTCGTGAAACAGACTTCTGGCCAGCAGCAATATTTGCCGCTAATTTTTCTGCTAATTTAGTTTTATGAACGCGCAAATGAACACGACACAAACAAACCTCAATTGGCAAAGATACCATCCCCCCGCCGAAGCGACGGAGATTCTTACCCACTGCAAACGCCTCGCCATCGCCAGCACAACCGATGAACTCATTGCCCTGGCCTGCGGCGGCTCCAAGTCGAATTACTTTGAAGTCGCCTACGACGTTCCGGGCAAAGGTCGCGTCGTCGAAGCCACCGTGGCGCGGGTGCGCAACGGTGTGGCAGCCAACTACCCGGATCCTTACATGCGCCGCCGCGACCCGGACTGCATGGTGATTGGCGACGGGTTGCCCACCGACAAGGAATCCTTCCAGCAACGCTTCGGGACCGAGTTCGCGCCGTTGCGCCAGCAGACCTTCGAGTGGCTCAAGGGCCAGGAACTGGTGTTGTTCGGCTTCATTGCCGGGGGCGCGGGCATAGGCCTGGACGCCCTGGTGATTGCGCCTGCCAATGCCGGATTCTTCGCGCTCGGCCTGGCCATGTTACAGGGCATCATTCCCTACGACGAGATTCAGGCGAGCTTCGTGCCGCGCGCGATCATTTACGTCGCACCGGTCTTCCGGCACACGCATTGCAGCGGCAAACAAGTCGTCGTGCATAATCGTCGCGACGGTTTGCACGAACTGTTCGCTTACAATCTGTATCCAGGTCCGAGCGCCAAGAAGGGCATTTATGGCGTGCTGCTCGGCTTGGGCGAGCGCGAGGGTTGGGTGACGAACCATTGTTCCACGGTCCAAGTCGTTACGCCGTATGACAACGTGGTGACCATCATGCACGAGGGCGCGAGCGGCGGCGGCAAGAGTGAAATGCTGGAGCAGGCTCATCGCGAGCCGGATGGCCGCTTGCTCCTGGGCGAGAATCTGGTCACTGGCGAGAAGCGTTACCTGGAAATCCCGCGCAGTTGCGAACTCCACGCCGTCACCGACGACATGGCGTTGTGTCATCCTTCTTTGCAGGACGGCAAAGGCAAACTCACGGTCACCGACGCGGAGAATGCCTGGTTCGTGCGTGTCAACCATCTGGAACACTACGGCACCGACGTGCATCTGGAAAAGTTGGCCGCTGAACCGCCTGTGCCGTTGTTGTTTCTCAGTATTGACGCCGTGCCCGGCAGCCGCGCGCTGGTCTGGGAGCACATCGAGGATGCGCCCGGCAAGCGCTGTCCCAATCCCCGCCTCATCATCCCGCGCAAGGCCTTCCCCGGCGTGGTGGAGGGGGCGGTCACGGTGGACATCCGCAGTTTCGGCGTGCGGACGCCTCCCTGCACGAAAGAGAACCCCACCTACGGCATCATGGGCGTCTTTCACATTCTGCCCCCGTCCCTCGCCTGGCTCTGGCGGCTGGTCTCGCCGCGCGGCCACGCCAATCCGAGCATCGTGGACACCGAGGGCATGACGAGCGAAGGCGTCGGCTCCTACTGGCCTTTTGCAACAGGTCGTCGCGTGGATCAAGCCAACCTGCTCCTCCGGCAGTTTGCGGAGAACACGCGTATGCGTCACATCCTTTGCCCCAACCAGCACATTGGTGCCTGGCGTGTGGGCTTCATGCCGCAATGGATCGCACGCGAGTATCTGGCCCGGCGCGGCGTGGCCAAGTTCCGCCCGGATCAGCTTCGCCCCGCGCGTTGCCCGCTGCTTGGCCACACGCTGCATCAGTTGCAGGTGGAAGGCCGCATGATCGCCCGCTGGCTTCTTCAAGTGGACACGCAGCCGGAAGTCGGGCCGGAAGCTTATGACCAGGGCGCGGAAATCCTGCGGGTGTTTTTTCACAAGTGCCTGGCTGATTTTCAAGACCCGGATATGGAACCGCTCGGCAAACAAATCATCACTTGCTGTCTGGATGGCGGTAAGCTTGAGGATTACGAGCAGTTCATTCCCGCTGGCTGATTCACGAACGCAACACCCTTCCTCTCACTCTTATGAACGAAACCACTCTTGCCCGCTCCACCGTGCCGGAACTGCCCCTGCTCGCGCGCGGGAAGGTTCGGGACATCCACGACCTGGGCAAGCTCGTCGGGCTTGAACTCGGCGGGGCGACGTTGCTCGGCGTTTTGGCCGCGAGCGCGTCTTACATTGCCGCCGCATCACCGGACGCGGACTCCCGGACGTGCTTTTGCGCGAAAGCGATGATGAGTTTTTAGCCGCCTAAGCAAACCGGACGCGGCCTGGATCGGCTGTGAGCAAACAAATGAAGAAAGGTCGAAGCATGAAAACTAAAACGGGTTCAATCCAGAAAGTTTTTGCGGCACTCCTGCCGTGTCGTTGGGCGGCATCCGTTGGAAGGCGGCCGGCCAGCCGCGTTGGTTCATGCGGTGTCCGCAGTGCGGCCAGCGCTCCTGGCACAAGGTTTCCCGCGACCCGGCGGGGCCGTCCCAGCTTCGCAAGGAATGGCTTTCAGGATTCACTCAGTGAAGAGACGCCTCCAGACCTGGAAAATTCCGGGCAGAGGCGTCGCTCGCCGCGGAGTAGCGCAGACTTCCAGTCTGCTGTATCGCGGATTTCCAATCCGCACGCGCGTCGGCGTTCGCACGCGCTGCCGATTGGAAATCGGCGACACGGAAAATTGGCAACCTGCGCTACGACCGGCTGCCACTTTCCAGCAAACCCACAACTCCCATGATTAAATCCTCCCGCAGACAATTTCTCGGCCGCTCCGGCCTCGTCACACTGGCCTTCGGTGGCCTGCAACGATTCGTGGAAACCTCGGCCTTTGCCGCCGAAGCCGGCAGGCTGGAGGACAAGTTGAACACCGACTTCTACGGCACGCTCGATCTGCTGCCCGGCTTCTCCTACACCGTCTTCTCCGAAACCGGCGACAAGATGGACGATGGACTGCTCGTGCCCGGCAAGCACGACGGCATGGGCGCGTTCGCCGGGCCGGGCGGACGGACCATTCTCGTGCGCAACCACGAGCTGGACACCGGTCCCGCCGACCAAAGTCCGTTCGGCACCAAGCGCGCCCTCTTGCGCAAAGTGCCGCGCGCGAAAATTTACGACGCTGGCAAAGGCAGGAAGCCCGGCCTCGGCGGCACCACCACGCTCGTCTTCAACACCAAGGAACAGCGGCTCGAAAAACATTTTCTCAGCCTGGCCGGCACCTATCGCAACTGCGCCGGTGGCGTCACGCCGTGGAACACCTGGGTCACTTGCGAAGAGGACACGAGCCGCCCGAATGAAGGCGGCCAGCTCCCCGAGGATGAGATGGAAAAGGAGCATGGCTACAATTTTGAAGTGCCGACCTCCGACAAAATCGGTCTCGCCGACCCGGTGCCCCTCAAGCCGATGGGCCGCTTCCGCCACGAAGCCATCGCGGTCGATCCGCGCAGCGGCGTCGTCTATCAGACCGAGGACCGCGGCGACGGCCTCTTCTACCGCTTCATTCCCACGACGCCCGGCCAACTCGCGGCAGGCGGACGGTTGCAGGCGTTGAAATTGAGAGATCTCCCGCGCGCCGACACCCGCAACTGGAGCGAGGCGAAATTCAAGACCGGCCAGTCGTTCCTCGTCGAGTGGGTGGACATCATGAGCGTCGAGGCGCTCGACGACGATTTGCGTTACCAGGGATTCTACGAGCGCGGCGCGGCGCGGTTCGCGCGCGGCGAAGGCGCGTGGTATGGCCATGACGCCGTCTTTTTCGCCTGCACCAACGGCGGGACGAAGCGCAAGGGCCAGATCTGGCGCTACACGCCCAGCCCGCGCGAAGGCACGCGCGCCGAGAACGACCAACCCGGCCAGCTCGAACTGTTCATCGAGCCGAACGACGGCAAGATCGTTGAGAACGCGGACAACATCACCATCGCGCCGTGGGGTGATTTGATCGTGACCGAGGATGGCGTCATCCCGCACTACGTCGTCGGAGTCACGCCCGAGGGGAAAACCTACAAGCTGGCCAAGACCTCGCTCGGCGAGTTTGCCGGCGCGTGTTTTTCGCCCGATGGCTCGACGCTCTTCGTGAACATCCAGACACCCGGCCTCACCGTCGCCATCACCGGCCCGTGGAAAACTCTGCGCGACCGGGCGGTCTAGCCACCCCGCCATCAGCCTATGCTCGAAACTCTTAAACTCACCAAACGCTTCAACGGCCATGTCGCCGTGGACGAGCTGAACCTGGCCATCAAGCCGGGCGAAATCTTCGCGTTGCTCGGACCCAACGGCGCGGGCAAGACCACCACCATCAATCTCCTCCTCGGCTTCCTCACGCCCGACGCGGGCGATGCGCGCGTCAACGGCGCGAGCGTCGCCGCCGACCCCATTGCCGCGCGCCGGCAGATCGCCTACATCCCCGAGCAGGTCATGCTCTACCCGCGTTTTACCGGCGTGGAGAACCTCGATTACTTCAGCACACTCGGCGGACGCCGGCACACGCGCGAGGAACTGCTCCTGCTCTTGAAGAAAGCCGGCCTGCCCGCCGAAGCCGCCGACCGCCGCGTCGGCACTTACTCGAAGGGCATGCGTCAGAAAGTCGGCATCGCCCTCGCGCTCGCCACCGAGGCGAAGGCGCTGCTGCTCGACGAACCCACCTCCGGCCTCGACCCCGCCGCGTCGCACGAGTTTTCGCTGCTGCTGCGCAAGCTCGCCGGACAGGGCGTCGCGGTTCTCATGGCCACGCACGACTTGTTTCGGGCGCGCGAAGATGCCACGCGCATCGGCATTCTGCTCGATGGCAAACTGGCCGGCGATTACGCCACCAACGACATCAAGCACGTGGATTTGGAGAAACTCTACTTGAAACATCTCCGCGCATGATTCTCGCCATCGCCCGCAAGGAATTCCTCGACGCCTGGCGCGACGGACGCTTCCGCATCGCTGCCGCCGTGGTCGTCGTCTTGCTCGGAGTTGCGCTCCTGCTCGCGTGGCAACAGGTGCAACGCACCCGCGCCGAACACACCGCCGCGGCCGCCATCGAACGTGAGAACTGGCTCAACCAAGGCGAAAAGAATTCCCATTCGGCCGGCCATTACGGCGTGTATGTCTTCAAGCCGCTCGCGCCTCTCGCGGTGTTCGATCGCGGCCTCGAACCCTTCGTCGGCACCACCGTCTTTCTCGAAGCGCACCGACAGAATCAAGCCGCGTTCCTCCCCGCGCAGGACGCCACCGCGATGCGGCGCTTCGGCGAGTTGACCGCCGCCACGGGACTGCAACTACTCGTGCCGCTGCTCATCGTGCTGCTCGCGTTCGGCGCGCTGGCGGGCGAACGCGAGCGCGGCACGCTCCGCCAGGTCTTGAGCCTCGGCGTTCGTCCCCGCGATCTCGTGCTCGGCAAATCGCTCGGTCTCGGCACCGCGCTCGCCGCGCTTCTGCTGCCCGTCGCGTTGTTCGGGGCGGTGGCTCTGGCCAAACTTCCGGGCGGCGACGTGAGCGGTGCCTGGGTTCGCCTCGCATGGCTGGGCGGGGCTTACGCTCTTTATCTCGCGGCCATTCTCGCCGTGTGCCTCGCGGTCTCGGCCGTCGCCTCCACCGCCCGCACCGCTCTGGCCATACTTCTCCTATGCTGGGCCGCCAACGCCGTGCTTGCCCCCCGCCTCGGTGCGGACCTAGTGCAACGCTTTCTCCCCACGCCGAAGCTGGCCGACTTTGAAACCGTCATGCAAAAGGCGGTGCAGGAAGGACTCGACGGCCACAGTCCGCGCCAGCAACAGCTTCAGGAATTTGCCCAGCGCACGCTGGCGAAACACGGCAAGACGCGCATTGAGGAACTGCCGTTCAATTTCAACGGCCTGATCATGCTGGAGAGCGAACGCCTCGCCGGCGAGGTCTTCGACCATCATTACGGCCGACTCTGGGACCGGCTCGAATCGCAGGACCGTTTGGTGACGTGGTCGGGACTGGCCGCGCCGTTGCTGGCCCTGCGCGCCGCCTCGATGGCCCTGGCAGGGACGGACTTCACGCATCACCGCCATTTCTCCGTCGCCGCCGAGCAGCATCGCCGCAGCTTCGTGCGCGTGCTCAACGAGGAGATGATGAACACCCCGGTGGCCGCCGACCACCACGGCGGCGTGGTGGGCCGGGCGTTCTGGGAAAAGTTGCCCGCCTTCCGCTACGACCCGCCGCCGCCCGCCCACGCGCTGCGGGCCGCCACTCCGGGTTTAGTAGTGCTGTTTCTCTGGGCCGCCGGGGCATGGACCGCCCTGCTGCTCGTCGCACCAAGATTGAAACCGAACTGAGCATGACATCGCATCTTTTCCACCTCGAACTCCGGCTGCTGGCACGCGAACGCGCCGCGTGGGTGCTGCTCGCCCTCTTCGCCGCCGCGCTCGCCTACGGCCTCTGGAATGGCTCTGGCTTGGCCCAACGACATCGTAATGTCGTCACCGCGCTCACGGATGAGGACGCGCAGTTCCAGACACAACTTCGCAATCATCTCGCCCAGCAATCGGTGGAGCCGAAAGCCATCGCCGGGCGTGGCACGACCGCAGTGCTGCCGCCCGCGCCGCTGCCGTTGCTGGCGACGGGCCAGTCCGACCTGTCGCCCGGCCACGAAACCGTCGTCCTCTGGAAACTCGCCGCGCCCGCCGACACCCGCTCCGAGCTGGAGAACCCTTCGCATCTGATGGCCGGACGCTTCGATCTCGCGTTCGTGCTCGTGTGGCTTTTCCCGCTGTTCCTCCTCGCGCTGGTGTATGACCTCATGGCGGGTGACCGCGAAGCCGGCACGTTGCGGCTGGCCCTGGCCCAAGGCATCGCGCCGTGGCGTTGGATGGCGCGCCGCGCCCTGGCCCGCGCGTTGCCGATACTGACGCTCGCCGCGCTTGCGGTCTTGGCGGCGGGTTTCTTCGGCGGCTCTGATGACACCGGCACGCGCCTGATGCTCGCGCTCGCCGTGGTGCTGGCCTACGGATTGTTCTGGATCGCGCTGGCCATCGCGGTCAATGCCGTCGCGCGCAGTGCCGCCAGTGCGGCGACGTCGCTGGGTACCGCGTGGGTGGTGCTGGTGCTGGTCGCGCCGACGTTGTTGAACGTGACCGTCGAGACGCTTTACCCCACACCATCCCGTCCCGAATTGGTGGCGGCCGGACGCAAGGCTTCGGGCGAAGCGGAGAAGCGCGGTGGCGAATTGCTCAACTCGTTCTACCGCGACCATCCCGAACTGGCAGCGCCCGGACAGCAGGAGGATTTCGCCGCGCAACAGCTCACCGTGCAAAGCGAAGTGGGCCGCGCCATCGAGCCGGTGCGGCAGAAATTCGACGCGCAACTCGCCCGCCAGCAAACCGCCGTTGGTCAATGGCGATTCCTCTCGCCCGCCATCGCCACGCACGAGGCGTTGACCGATCTGGCCGGCACCGGCTACTGGCGCCACCGCGCCTTCCGCGAGCAGGTGGGCGGGCTGCAACAGGCCGTGTCCGAGTTTTTCACGCCACGCATTCACAAGCGCGAGCCAATCACCCGTGCCGACTTCGACAAGCTGCCGCGCTTTGAATTCCGCGAGGAACCCGCCGGCGTTTGGATGGGCCGCGTGCTGGCCAGCCTGGCCGGAATGCTCGCGCTGGCCGGCGTGCTCGGTTTGCTGGCGTGGCGGAGTCTGCGCCCCGCGCGCCTCGGCCTCCTGAGCGCATGAAGCGGACTTCTCAATCATGAACATCGAAACCACCGCCTCAACCCTTCCGACCCGTCCGCATGTCATCCGGCGGCTCTACAACTGGACCATCGGCTGGGCCGACCGGCCCGGCGGTGCCTGGGCCTTGTTCGGCATTGCGTTCATCGAGTCCTCGTTTTTCCCCATCCCGCCGGACGTGCTGCTGCTGGCGCTGTGCGTGGGCGCGCCGACGAGGTCGTTCCGGTTCGCGCTCATCTGCTCGGCGGGTTCGGTGCTGGGCGGGATGTTCGGCTACCTCATCGGTTACGCGGCGTGGCACGCGGTCAAGGGATGGTTCATCCCCTTCGTGTTTTCGCAGGCGCTGTTCGACAAGGTGCAGGTGCTTTATCAGGGCAACGCATTTCTCGCGGTGCTGACGGCGGCCTTCACACCGATTCCCTACAAGGTGTTCACCGTCGCCGCCGGGGTGTTCGAGGTGAACTTCTGGACGCTGGTGAGCGCGTCCATCGTGGGCCGGTCGGCGCGGTTCTTCATGGTGGCCGGGACGATTTTCTTCTTCGGCGCGCAGGTGAAGGCGCTGATCGAAAAATATTTCGACTGGTTCGCTTGGGCCTTGCTGGCGCTGGGCATCGCGGGATTTGTGGCCATCAAATACCTGTGATGAAAACCGGACTCCTCCAACCCCGGTGTGTCTCCGCAGCCCGGCCAGCCCGGTTCAGGGCTGGCGTTGCCCGACTGGCCTTCTTGTGTCTGATTGCGCTGCTCTGTTGCCTTGGCCGCAGCCGCGCTGCCGCCGACTGGCCGCACTTTCGCGGGCCGAACTTCGACGGCATTTCGCCGGAGACGAACTGGTTCAAGCCCTGGCCCAAGGAAGGCCCGGCGATTCTCTGGCGAGCCAACGTCGGGGCCGGCTTCTCCTCGGTGGCCGTCAGCCAGGGTCGCCTTTACACGATGGGTAACACGAAGGACACCGAGAGCGTGTTCTGCTTCGATGCCGCCACCGGAGCGCCGGTTTGGAAGCACGACTACGACGAGCCGCTGCAACCCAAGTATTACGAAGGCGGTCCCGGCGCCACGCCCGCTGTGGACGGCGGTCGCGTGTTCACCCTGAGCAAACGCGGCAAGGTGTTTTGTCTGGCGGCCGACACCGGAAAAGTGGTCTGGCAAAAGGATCTCGAAACCGAGCTGCGCCTGGCCGTGAACGAATGGGGATTCGCTGGCTCGCCGCTCGTCGAAGGTGACGCGCTCATCCTCAACGCCGGCACCGCCGGCACCGCGCTGGACAAGCACACCGGCAAGGTGCTTTGGAGCAACGGCACGAACACGACCGGTTACGCCACCGCCGTCCCGTTCACGCTCGACGGCCGCCGCGCCGCCGCCGTCTTCGCCGCCAAACATCTTGTCGCCGTGGACGTGAAGACCGGCCGCGAACTCTGGCGCTTCCCCTGGGAAACTGGCTGGGACAACAACAACGCCGACCCCATCATCGCGGGAAACCATTTCTTCATCTCCAGCTACGACCGCGGCTGCGCGCTGCTCGAAGTGCGCGACGGCAAACCCGTCCTGCTCCACACGAACGAAAACCTCCGCAGCCACATGAGCGCCGCCGTGAAAATCGGCGCCCATCTCTACGCCGTCCACGGGCGCGAAGGCAAAGGCCGGCTCAACGCCTTCCGCTGTCTCGACTTTGCCACGGGACAAATCTTGTGGGAAACCACCGGCCTGGGCGTCGGCTCGGTCATCGCTTCGGCCGACCGCAAGCTCATCATTTTGAGCGAGACCGGTGAACTGGTCATCGCCGAGGCGACGCCGGAGGCTTATCGTCCGCTGGCGCGCGCCCAGGTGCTGGGCGGCCGCTGCTGGACGGCGCCGGTGCTGGTGCACGGAAGAATTTATTGCCGCAACGCGAAGGGCGACCTGATTGGTATGTCCGGTGCCGGCCGTTCCAGCTCTGAACTTTTAAGATGACCTCACAACTCTGGCTTTGGATTGGTTTCGGCGTCTTTGTCCTGGCGATGCTCGCCTTGGATCTTGGCGTGTTTCACCGCAAGTCCCACACCGTCGGCATGAAGGAGGCGTTGACGTGGAGCGGTGTGTGGATTGCGCTGGCCTTGCTGTTCAACGCGGGCATCTGGTACTGGCGCGGTCCCGACCAGGGGCTGACCTTTCTCACCGGCTACGTGGTGGAACTGTCGTTGAGCGTGGACAACCTGTTCGTCTTCCTGCTCATCTTCGCCTACTTCAAAGTGCCCGCGCAGTATCAGCACAAGGTTTTGTTCTGGGGCATCCTCGGCGCGCTGGTGATGCGCGCGGTGTTCATCGGCGCGGGCATTGCGCTGATTCAGAAGTTCCACTGGATCATCTACGTCTTCGGCGCGATTCTCGTCATCAGCGGACTCAAGATGGCGTTCGAGAAGGACAAGGAAGTGCATCCGGAGAAAAATCCCGTGCTCCGGCTCTTCCGGCGGTTCATGCCCGTGACGGGGGAGTATCACGGCGGCGACTTTTTCGTGAAGCGCGGGCAGCTCTGGGCAGCCACGCCGCTGTTCATCGTGCTGCTGATGCTGGAGACGACCGACCTGGTGTTCGCCGTGGACTCCGTGCCCGCCGTGCTGGCCATCACCACCGATCCGTTCATCGTCTATACTTCGAACGTGTTCGCCATCCTGGGGCTGCGCTCGATGTTCTTCGCGCTCGCCGGCGTGATGAAACTATTCGCCTATTTGCACTACGGGCTGGCGGCGGTGCTGGTGTTCGTTGGCGCGAAGATGCTGCTGGCGGACTTCTACAAAATCCCGACCCTGGCCTCGCTGCTGGTCATCGTGGGGCTGTTGGGCGTGGCGGTGGTGGCCTCGCTGCTCCATGCCGCGCGGCGGCCAAAAGAAACACAGACAATCGCTGTGGCGGATACCAATTCTTCTCATGCAACAACTGATTGAAAGCGTCCGCCCTTCGCCCTCCGAGGCGCGAGCGGCGATCACACTCGGCATCATCGGCGGCGGACAGCTTGCCAAGATGACGGCGCAGGCGGCGGCGCAATTTGGTTGCGAGGTGGTGATTCTGGAACGGCAGCCCGAGTTCCCTGCCGGCAGTCTCGCCACCCAGACGCTTCTCGGCGATTGGGACGATCCGGATTCATTGCTCGAACTCGCGGCGTTGGTGGATGTCGTCACGCTGGAGAATGAATTCGTGGATGCCGCCGCGCTGGCCGTGCTGGAGCAGCACGGCCACACCCTCTGGCCGTCGTCCGGCACGATGCGGCTCATTCAGGATAAGCTCGTCCAGAAACAAACGCTCGCCGCAGTCGGCCTGCCCGTGCCCGGGATGCGCGCGATGGAACGGATCGCGGACGTGGTGGCGACCGCCGCCGAGTGGGGTTTTCCATTCCTGCTCAAGGCCCGGCGCAACGCCTACGACGGCAAGGGCAACGCCACGCTTCGCTCGCTCTGGGACGTCGAAGCGGCGTGGGACAAACTGGGCGGGCATCGCGGCAATCCGCTGTTCGCCGAGCAATTTTGTCCGTTCACCAAGGAACTGGCCGTCATCGTCACGCGCGGCGTCCACGGCGAAGCCACGACCTATCCCGTGGTGGAAACCGTGCAGCACAATCACGTTTGTCAGATCGTGCGCGCGCCCGCGCCGGTCGCGCCCGAAATCACCGAACGCGCGGCGGAACTCGCGCGCCGCGCCGTGGCGGCTGTCGAGGCCGTGGGTAGTTTCGGCGTGGAACTGTTTCTGCTGAACGACGGCGAGATTCTCGTCAACGAACTCGCGCCGCGCGTCCACAACTCGGGCCATTACACCATCGAAGCCTGCGCGTGTTCGCAGTTTGAGAATCACGTTCGCGCCGTGCTCGGCTGGCCGCTCGGTTCGCCTGCGCTGCGCGCGTCCGCTGCTGTCATGGTCAACCTGCTGGCCAACGCCGATGGTCCGGGGATGCCGCAAGGTCTGACGGAAGCCTTGCGCGTGCCCGGCGCGCACGTCCACATTTACGGCAAAGCCCGCAGCGGCAAAGGGCGCAAGATGGGTCACGTCACCGCGCTCGGGGCGACACACGAAAATGCGTTGGCCGTCGCCCAACGCGCCGCCGATTGCATTCGTTTCGGTTAAACAAAATGAAGACGAAAACTCCCAATCCGAAAACGGAAACACCGGCCCGCCCGCCGCAGGTCGGCATCATCATGGGCAGCGATTCCGACTGGCCGACGATGAAGCTGGCCGCCGAAGCCTGTGCCGAGTTTGGTGTGCCTTACGAAGCGCGCGTCGTCTCGGCGCACCGAACGCCGATGGACATGGCGCGATATGGACGCACTGCGGCATCGCGCGGCCTGCGCGTCATCATTGCGGGTGCGGGCGGGGCGGCGCATTTGCCGGGGATGGTCGCCAGCCTCACGCCGCTGCCGGTGATCGGCGTGCCGGTCGAAAGCAAATCACTCAAGGGACTTGATTCGCTGCTGTCCATCGTGCAGATGCCAGGAGGCGTGCCGGTCGCGACCGTCGCGATTGGCGGCGGACGGAACGCCGGATTGCTGGCGGTGCGGATTCTCGGAGCGAACGATCTTGCGTTGCGGCTGCGCATGGTCTCCTTTCAAACCCGACTTGCGAAGGAATCACGCACCAAGGATCGAAAATTGCGGGCCGAAGTCGGGAACAAATTCCATTTTTGACCATGGAAATTTTCGACGCCATCCGCGCCAACCTGCTGTCGCCCGCCGTGCTGTTCTTCGCGCTCGGCCTCATCGCCGCGCTGATGAAAAGCGACCTCAAGTTTCCCGAGCCGCTTTACGTGGCGCTGACGATTTACCTGCTCGTGGCCATTGGCTTCAAAGGTGGCGTGGCCGTAGCCGAGGCGGGCCTCGCCAAGGTCTGGTTGCCGGCGCTCGCGGCCTTGGCCCTCGGGGCGTTGATTCCGCTGTGGACCTATCCGCTGCTGCGTTTCGGGGGAAAACTCTCCGCCGTGGACTCCGCCGCCATCGCGGCGCATTACGGCTCGGTGAGCGCGGTCACCTTTATCGCGGCGACCAATTATCTGAAAGCCGTCAACCAACCTTACGAGGACTACGCCACGGCATTTCTCGCCGTGATGGAATCGCCCGCCATCCTCGTGGGCGTGGTGCTGGGCAAGCTTGCCACGAAGACGGCGGGCGGAGAATCTGGCGTGTCGCTTAAGAAGGCGATGCACGAGGCGCTCTTCGGGCGCAGCATTTTCCTGCTCGTCGGCGCGCTACTCGTCGGCGCGCTGTGCGGCAAGCCGGGCATGGAAAAAGTGGAAGCGTTCTTCGTCACGCCGTTTCAGGGCGTGCTCGCGCTCTTCCTGCTGGAAATGGGCATGGTCGCCGGGCGTCGGCTGGAGGATCTGAAAAAGGTCGGGCTATTCCTGCTCGGCTTCGGAGTGCTCGTGCCATTGGTCAATGGCGCGCTCGGGGTTTATCTCGGCAAGCTCGTCGGGCTTGAACTCGGCGGGGCGACGTTGCTCGGCGTTTTGTCCGCGAGCGCGTCTTACATTGCCGCTCCGGTCGCCATCAGAATATCACTGCCCGAAGCGAACCCGACGCTTTATCTCACGTCGTCACTCGCCATCACGTTCCCGTTCAACATCACGCTGGGCATCCCGATTTATCTGGAGATCGCCCGCCACCTCTACTCTTGAATCCATGATTACACACCCGATGAAACTGGTCACCATCGTCTGCGAAGCCTACGCGAGGGACGCAGTGACGAAACTCCTCCGGGAGGTTGACGCGCATGGCTACACACTCTTCGCAGTGGAGGGCGACGGCTCGCGCGGCAAACGCCCGGGGGACATCCCCGAGTTTGCGAACATCCAGCTCGAAGTCGTCGTGCCGCCGGCAGTCGCAGAAACATTGCTGGCGCGGCTGGAAAGTGAATTCTTTCCCCGCTATGCGATGATCGCTTTCGAGTGCGAGGTGCGGGTGTTGCGAAAGGAAAAATTCTAAGCGGACTGCGTGCCGTGCCCCCTCGTCACGGGTTCAACGTAATGGCGGAGGTGCTCTAGCGCCTGACCTCGCCTGCCATCGCCCAGAGCGGTTCTGCCGCGACGCGGAGTTCGGCTGGCGCGGGCTGAAATTCGCCGTGCGCTTTGCCAGACTGAATCCTTTCGATGCGCCGCAATCCCGGTTAGAATTGTTTTATGAGCCAAGTTGCCTTTGAAGTTGCCATCGTTTTCGTGCTGCTCATCGCAAACGGCGTGTTCGCGATGGCGGAGATTGCCGTCGTGTCTGCGAAGAAAGCTCGTCTGCGTCGCCTCGCCGATCAGGGTAACGGCAAGGCGAGGATTGCGCTCGAACTGGCCGAGTCGCCCAATCGCTTTCTCTCCACGGTGCAAATCGGCATCACGCTCGTGGGCATCTTCGCCGGCGCCTTCGGCGGCGCGACGCTGGCCACCAAGCTGGCCTCGCCAATTGGACAGGTAGCGTTCCTTGCGCCTTACGCGGACACGATTGCCTTCGGCATTGTCGTTGCGGTCATCACCTACTTCTCGCTCGTGCTGGGCGAACTCGTCCCGAAGCGGTTTGGTTTGAGCAACCCGGAGGGCATCGCAATGATGGTGGCCCGACCGATGAACTGGCTCTCGAAGTTCGCCAGACCGGTAGTGAGTTTCCTCAGCGTCTCCACCGAGGCCCTGTTGCACATGCTCGGCTTTAAGCCGGAGAAGGAGGTGGCCGTTTCCGAGGAAGATGTGCGCGTGATGATGCAGGAAGGCGTTCGGGCCGGCGCTTTCAACAAGGTGGAAAGCCAAATCGTCCACAGCGCGCTGGAACTTGATCAACTGCCGGTGCGCGAAATCATGACGCCACGCCCGAAAGTCATCTGGCTGAATCAAGACGATCCCCACGACCAGATCTGGCACAAAATTGTCGTGAGCAATCACTCGCATTTCCCGGTGTATCAAGGCAATCGCGATCACGCAGTCGGGGTTGTGTCGGTGAAGGCGATTTACGCGAACCTCGCTGCCGGAGCGGGCGTGAATCTCAAAGACTTGATGATCTCTCCGCTCATCGTGCCAGAGTCGCAGACGGTGTTGCAACTTGTCGAGACGTTCAAGCAAAGCGGAAAGCACATTGCCCTGGTGACGGATGAATTCGGCAGCCTCGTCGGTCTGGTCACGTTGAACGACGTGATGGAAGCCGTGGTGGGCGAGTTTCCCACGCAAGGCGAACGCGCCAAACCCGTAGCCAAAAGACGCGATGACGGGTCATGGCTGATTGACGCGATGATTGATTTGGAGGCAGTGGAAAAGGCTCTGCTCGGTTTCAGGTTCAGTGGCGACGCCTATTCTGAGTATCAGACGCTCGCGGGCTTTGTGGTGAAAACGCTCGGCCACGTTCCGAAGGAAGGCGAGACGTTCGAGGCGCAAGGCTACATCTTCGAGGTGCTCGACATGGACCGGCATCGCGTGGACAAGGTTTTGGTTTTGCCAACTAAGCACGCAACACCACCAAAAGCAGAATAGCCGTCCGCACCACGAAAGCAGTGTCCTCCAGCCGCTTCCCGCCGGTCAAAACAATCAAAGGCAGCCGGTTCTGCCACAGCCAATGATGCTCATGCAACGACTCATTGAAGGCGTCCACCGCTTCCACCAGGAGCAATTCGGACATTACCGCGCGCTCTTCAAAAAACTTTCCCGTCAGGCCAGCACCGGAGACCCTGTTCATCACCTGCTCGGATTCGCGCGTGCTGGCCGAGTTGATCACCCAAAGCCAGCCGGGCGATTTGTTCGTGGTCAAAAACGTCAACAACATCGTGCCCCCCGCCAGGGTGACCGGCGACACCGACTCCACGGCTGCGGCCATTCCCAATGCGGCGCGGTGGCGGCGCTGATGGCCGATAACTCCAACCGGGCCAGCCAGTTCGCGCCCCACAAATTCCGAAACCGCCAACCGAGACCAACTGATTTCAACCCCAAGATAAATACACCTCCTGACACAACAAATCTGGCTCTGGGTCGGTTTCAACCTCTTCGTGCCGTTCATGCTGGCGCTGGACTTCGTCTCGTTCCGCGAAGCCATCGGCTGGACGATCGCTTGGGTCACGCTGGCGATGCTCTTCGAACTCGGCATCTGGCATTACGCCGACTCGCAGAAAGCTCTGGAATTCACCGCCGGTTACCTCATCGAGCATTTGTTGAGCGCGGACAATATTTTCGTCTTCGCGTTGCTATTCTCCTATTTCGCCGTGCCCGTATGGTCAAACCGGCCGAAGGAGTCTATGCGAAAGCATTTTCGACGGGAGCGAGAGCTTCCTGCTAGGCATGCACCGTGGTTCAATTTGAGCCGATGAACTGGAAGCCAATGCTCACCTACGTCACGGGTTCCGTCGGCGAAGAGCTCCTGGCACGCAATGAGCATCTGGGGACCGAGAACCGAATCCTGCGGGATCAGATTGAGGGCCGAATTCGGCTACGAGGTCAGCCACCAGACAGTGGCCAATATTCTGAAACGACACGACATTGCTCCCGCTCCGGAGCGTGGGCGTACCACGAGTTGGCGAGAATTTATCCGTTCGCACACGGCGGTGCTGGCGGCGGTGGATTTCTTCACCGCCGAGTTGTGGGCCGAAGGCGGACTGATGACCCACTACGTGCTGACGTTTATGCGGATGGCAACCCGCGAGGTGTGCATTGCGGGAATTACGACCTCGCCGGTCAAGGGGGCGATGGAGCAGATGGCGCCAAACATCAGCGTCGCGGAGGTTGGCTTCCTCAAGGGCTGCCGGTATCTGTTGCACGATCGAGATGCAAAATTCTGTACCGCCTTCACTGGGATACTGGAAGCCGTCGGAATCAAGGCGGTGAAATTGCCCCTCGAAGTCCAAACCTGAACGCCCATTTGGAGCGGTGGAATCAATCCTTAAAGGAGGAGAGCCTCTCGAAGATGATCTTGTTCGGCGAGTCGTCACTCCCGCAGGTGCTCTGGGACTTTGTTCAGCATTGCCAGCAGGAGAGGGATCGCCAAGGGAAAGGCAACGTCATTCTCTTTCCAAAGCCGGAGGACCGAATCGGTGAATCGACTGGCCAAATCCAGACGCCAGAACAGTTGGGAGAGTTGCTGAAATTCTACTACCGCGAAGCCGCATGAGAATGTTGACCATACGGGCTCGAAGGTGAGCTCTGTGAAGATGCGAGTTGAGTGTTTGTTTTTTGCGAGGTGGGAGCGTGAATGAACGGGGGCCGTTCATGGCGAATTCTGGGAAGTGTTGCAAAAGCGTTGCTTCCAAAAGTTGTGGCTCGCCGGAGCGGCTAATGCGTGGCGTTCTTCAGCAGTTTCACCAATTCTCGATGCCCCTCGGATTCCGCAAGCATCAGCGCTGACCGGCGTTCACGGATCACCAAGCCTGCGTTTGCCCCCTGTTTCAGCAGTTGCTGAGTGCGTCCGTAGGGAGATGGGCGGGTGGGAACCTGATCCCGCCGGAATCAAACATTCCACCCTGCGCGAACCGGCCTTTGCACCCAGGCGTTCATTTCGGGCAGGTTGGTCACCCGCATGTTCGGGCCGTCCCACATTACCTTGTTGCCCCGGCCCGCCTTCATGGCAAGGTTGCCAAGGATGGCGAACTCGGTCAGGCGCGTGCCGTAGTCAAAGGGCACGGCGGTTTCGGTCTTGCCCGCGCGCACGGCGTCGAGAAAATCGGCGAAAATATTTTTGGGCCGCGGCAGGATTTTGGGCGGAGCCGGCGTCTCACGCATCTTCTCGTAGGGAACGATGTGCATCTTATCGCCGTAGGTGCCGGTGAAAATGACCCCCTTCTCTCCGACGTAGAGGGTGCCGCTGTCACCGGCGTCCATGCCTTCGTCCGGATATTTTTCCCGCAGATCGAGGAGTAACGCGGGGAGATTGCGGTCGTCGCCTTTGACGGCGCGCAAGGTGCCCACAGGCATCCCGGTGGTCGTTTGGTTCAGACCTTCATACCAATAGACTTTGAGGGCTGGCATGTCGCTGCGTGCGGGCACATCCCAGCGGACCCGGCTGCCGGTGGGGTAGCGTTCGTCGCTGCCTCCGCGGAGTTGTTCGGCCTCGATGCTCGTCGGGTGCTCGCACTTGAGCGCCCAGAAAACGCCGTCGAGGACGTGGCAGCCCATGTTGCCGATGGAGCCATTGCCGAAATCATACCAGCCATGCCACTCGTGCGGATGGATGTCCTCGTGGAAATCACGGTAAGGGGCCGGGCCGATCCATTCGTCCCAATGCAGGCCTGCGGGCACGGGGAGTTTTGGGGGGCGCGGCCCCTCGCCGCCATTGGCGCGATTGGTCCAGCTATGCGTCTCGGTGACCTTGCCGATGACCCCAGCCCAGATGTATTCGCAGAGCTTGCGGTAGCCGTCTTCGCAATGGCCTTGATTGCCCATCTGCGTCGCGACCTTGGTCTTGGCCGCCATCGCCCGCATGGCACGGGCCTCGCCAATGTCATGGCAGACGGGTTTTTCGCAATAGACGCTCTTGCCTGATTGCATGGCAATCATGGCGGGCAAAGCGTGGTGATGATTGGGAGCAGCGATAAACACGGCGTCGATTTCCTTGCCGACCTTGTCGAACATCTTCCGGTAATCGGTGAAGACCTGCAGTTTGTCGGCATCGCCGCCTTTGCCTTGGAGCCATTTCTTCACGGAGGCGAATCGGTTTTCCTCCACGTCAACAATGGCGACGAGATGCTCGTCTTTCGCGGCGGGCAGATGCGAGGAGGTGCCGCGTCCGCCACAGCCAATCTGGACGAACCGGACTTTCTCGCCCGCGTTGGCGGCGTTCAGGATGTTGAACGGGGCGCTGGAAACCACACTGGCAGCCAGAGCTGTTTTCTTCACGAAGGAACGACGAGACAAATTACTTTTCATGGCAGGTTAGATTGGTTGTACGGGTTACTTATAGAGCATGACAAGGCAGACGGCTAGCTTAAAGTGCCGGTCGCCCTTGCCCACTTGCGCTGGCCCCACAAACAGAGGGAGCGCCGGCATTCGCAGATTCCGTGAATGGCCCCCGACACGAAGACAAGACCCCCCGCAGCCGCAGCCAGCCCCAGACAACAGATGAGATACAGCAGCAGCGTGCCGGAGCTGGTCAGGATCGCGGGCTGACGGAATGATCCGGACACGGCAAACACGAAACCTGGCAGCCTGTCGGACTTGGGAGGGAAGAGGTTTTCAAAAGTATGTTGAACAAACTGGAAGTGAGCGGCATCAGAATTCTATGCCAGCCCCTTTGGTCAATATCGACCGTCAAACTCCGATGTTCCTGCCGTGCGGTCTGCGCGAGTGGGTGCCTACCGATCGCAGGGTCCATTTCATCTTGGATGCGGTAGAGCAGCTACCGACAGCGCACTTCCACGTCAATGATCGAGGCACCGGCAGCCAACATATCCGCCCGGGATGCTGCCGGGGTTGCTCTACGCCACCCGCCGCTTTGGCTCTCGAACGATCGAACCGGCGACCCACAGCGACGTGGCGGTGCGATATCTTTGCGCCAATCACCATCTCGATCATGATTCGATTTGCGCGTTCCTCGTGGCGAACAAGGTCGCGTTCCCGGCCGCCTTTGTGAGCGTGCTGCAACTGGCCTGCCAATTACGATTGACCCGAGTGGGTACTGTCAGCATCGATGGGACGAAGATCCAAGCCAATGCAAGAAGTGAAGGAGTTGATGGAGCGGGTCGAGGAACCGGAGGGGAGGGAAAGTAAGGAAACCCTGGACATTCCGGCCGAACTGGGACGCCGGAAAAAAGCCGCGAGGCAAGGAGCCTGTTCCACCGAGCCAAGAGCCCGATGCGAAGGCGCAGGACAACTTCGCCGAGCCGGAGAGCGGGATCATGAGAGCGGGCAACGGCAAACATTTTGAACAAGCTTCAGACTTCCTGATCTCACGGAAATTGGTTCGAGTTCATCATGAGGACTTTCGGAATGGGGTGAGCTTGGCTAATCATCAGCCTCCGGAGTTTTCTCGGGAAGCTCCTCGTCTTGGACCCCTTCATCACGGAGTCCCCCATCAGCCAGTTGATAGACCAAACGCAATTTGCGTGGTGGGAAACACCGTGTAGGTCGCGGTAAGTTCCTCGCATAATTTCCCAATCGCCCGAGCCAACATCGCATTGGCCAGATAATGGAGTCGCACCGTGAGGGTGCCCGCAGCCTCGTCCGGGAGCAGGTCGGCATCGCTGGCGTAGAGCGATTGCAGCAGTCGGCGCTCCTGGTCTTGGCGCCACTGGGGCAAGTCTTCTCGCACGACATGTGCCGTCGCCGTCTCGGCCCGATAGGCCACCAGCTTGATGGTGTCCACCTTCTCCTTGCTGCCGCTGCTGAGCCGGTCGAAGCGCTCGGCTTCCGGCACTTGTCCCAAGGGCAGGTGATGGGCCACCGCAGTTCGTTGCGCTTTTTGCTCTTGGAGCTGGGTTTGCAGTTGTTGAATTTCCTGTTGCAGCTCCGCTTTCTTCTTTAACCGGACGTTACCCCCGCCAAGGGATGGATCAACTACTTCTATGACGCCAACAGCAGTGCGGTTTTCACGCAGATGCAGCATCACACACGCAACCGGCTGAGGCGATGGCTTACGTCGCCAAGCCCTTCAGCATCGACGTGCTGCTGGAGCGGGCGAGCGCCTGCCTCTGCCGGCGGGCCCAACCCGTGGAGGTTTTTGAATTCGGCGACTGCAAACTCGACATTTCATCCCACAAGCTGTTTCGACGCGGCATCGAGGTTTCACCCAAGGAATTCCGACTCCTCGATTTCTTCGCGAGAAATTCCGGCCGCGCGCTCACTCGAGAAAAAATCCTTAACGGAGTGTGGGGGGAGGACTTGATGGTGACCGACCGCAGCGTGGACCGCTGCATCAACACGTTGCGAAACAAGGTCGAACCGGACCTCGAACATCCCCGATACATCAAGACGATTCGCGATGTGGGATACCGGTTCGAGCCCGATCACGATTCCGTTTGAGCAATCCGATTGCAGCTTCTAAACTTGCGGCTGGCAGTGCGCCGTTAGTCCAAGTCCGGGTTGACGGCTATAGGAAGGTATGTATTTTGCACAAATGAAGGCGACAGTAACAGCTTTTTGCTCATAGACGCCTATGAGCGCATACATGGGCTAAGTTTTTTCGGAAAAAACGAAGCTACTCCGCTTTCCGCTTTTGTTGATCCTCCTTGGCCAACCGCTTTTCGAATGGAATCCACTCAAGTTTACCGCTGACGTAATCAACGTCCTTAATCACTCGTGGATCAGCAGCGAGTAGGCCGAGCTTTTTAGGGTACAACTTATAAATTCGTTCTGGTTCCTTAGTCAGGAGTTCGGTGGGTAACCATTTCTGCCAGTCGTGCGCGCTGAAATAGACGAGCTTGGCCATTGCGCGGTCGCTGTAAAAGCAGAGGCTGTTGATGACCCAATTCGCCGTTCTTGGATACTCAATCCAGTATCGGAGCAATATGCTTTCGGTTCTGTTTCTTCTAGCGCCCGCGAAAGCTCCCTCGATTTCAGATCGCGAAATCGGAGAACGCTTGTGAAGAGCCAGGAGCTTGGACAACCAGTTGGCAAGCTCATCGTCACTCTGAGCGGTGAGCGAGAGGCTATTGGTGATCCCTTTGAGAGTGGTCTTGCGGATCGCGGCCACGAGTTGCTCGTGCGTCTTAGCGCCCTGAAAGAACCGTGGATAGTTTTCGAGTAGATACGCGGCTTTGAGCCAAAGGTTGGGTTCTTGCGACCGATCCCATGCCGAAGGCTCGATGCGGCTGAAGGCGTAGATCCACAATTCTGGCGGATCACTCAAACTCAATCCTGTGATTTTGCCAATGACGATGTCCACGATTTTCTGGATTGCACGGATGCGGGAATCTTCAATCTCGGGAGACTGGCGCTCCAGGGCCGCTGTGTTGTATTGGACGGTCGTAGCCTTCTTCATCGTCGTCTTCACTTCGTTGCGGCAGTGGCCAGCGGGATCACATTCGCCGCTCGCGTAGGTTTCGGGGGGGGTGAGTGAGTTTTGCCTGCTCAACAGCACTCGGCCACTTCCACGCGCGGTTTGATTCCCAAGTCTTCGGCGATGCTCTTGACGATCACACCCAAATTGCGTGCCGTGGGATTGCCGTTTCGATTGAGCATTCGATGCAGTGTCTTTTCGCCCAGACCGGTCTGCCGCGCCAGTTCCTTGAATGTGATTTCGGCGTGGACCAAATCGCGCAGCATGGAAAGGCCCTCGCCAGTTTCGCCTTCCAGAATCGCGCTGATGGCTTCAGCGTAAAGTCCTCGTGCAAATTCGGGATCGCGTTTAATTCGTGCAACGACTGTTTCTCGGTAATCTCGTGTCAGTGCCATGTTATATCTTTGCCTGTTTGTATCGTTTCCAGCGCTCCACTGCGGCGGTAATGTCGGCGTCCTGCCGTCGTTTACTTCCGCCGCCAAGCAGAATTATGATCGTGCGCCCCTCGCGTCCGTAATTCAAAAGCCGGTGGCTCTGGCTCACGTAATCTTTGGCGACGCACCCACGGAGAAACTGCTTCGTAATCGCCCGCCGATGATTGCGGCTCTTGGCTGAGAGTTCCGCCAGTGTGGCGACGTAGGCGTCCAGGTGTTCTTTGGTCGGATCGCAGACACAGTAACCGGGAAACATTTCAGCAAATGCCTTGAGCCAGTTACGAGTGTTCTCGACATATTTGGCGTTGAGCGCGGCCCGCTCGCCAGTTCTCTTCGGCTTGGTTTTCGGCTCCCGGCTGGCGGTGAATTCCGTCACGGCTTCCGCAAGGGACTTGCGTTTCACACTGACAATCGTGGTTAGGAATCCTTCCACGGATTCCCGCAGCGGGCGACCCTTCAGAAGGGCGATGACTTCCGAAAACTCGCTTACCGCAGCGAGCAATGAGAACCGCTTGCCCGCCACCGTGTAGGACAGCCGGTAATAAGCGAAGTTCTTGGCGGGAGCGTAAATCTTCGCTTCGGTCGTGCGATGCCCTATGCTGGCAGGGAACCTCACGCGCTTGTCTGGAGGTCTGATTGAATTCTGTGCAAACTCTGTGCAACTTTCAGACAATCTTTCAATTTCCTCAATAAAACTGGCGGAGAGGGTAGGAATCGAACCCACCTCGACCCGTAAAACGAACCGACGACGGTTTTGAAGACCGCGAGGGCCACCAGGCACCCTTCACTCTCCGCGAAAATAAAAAATCGAGCACAGGATATCGAACATCCTTCAACGCTTGGCCCGGACGGCTTTGACTATGTCGTCTGGGTCAGGAAATTGCCCCGTCTGGAGTTTGGAGTAAATCTTTTGTCCATTAACACTGACCTCGAAAGTGCCACCAGTCGCCGGAACGAGCTTGAGCGAACGAATGTGCTGTTTGAGCTTCAAAAGCTTTTCCGTCAAACTGACGGCTTGCGGCTCGTAGTTTCAAGCAGTGCAATATTCAATTGTTATCTCCAAGCTCATATTCTTGAATCTCATAACACACTAGGGGAGACCTTCTGCTGCGTCAAGGCGCGCTAGCTCCTTCGTTCTCGGATGCTCGGGCTGGGTTTTCATCGGACTCGGGCTCAACATGCTCTTGCAACGATTCGCGAAGTGGACAGTATAATTGACAATAACCATTTTTTCAAGAGTGTGGCAATTGAACGGGCTCATCCGCTTGGCTCCGCCGAGGCATTTCCTCTGAAACTATTTCGCATGGCTGGAGTTCAACCAAAGAACTTTCACTGTGTCAGGATTGGTCTCATGGGACTGTTCACTCACCATTGTAATGGATTTCATCGGCGGTGTCGGGCAGGTTCATTACCTGGCTTTGGACGACAATAAACAGGGCTGGAAACGCATTTCACAGGTTTTCTGAGGTGGAGACGTCCCGCCGTGTATGCCTGGAGGGGTTGTGCGTGAGCTGTTGCCTCCCTACCGCTTCAAACTCTGCTTGGCCAGGGGTGATTGTGAAATGTTCAGGCTAGGAGTTAAGTGATGAGAAATTTGATTGTTTTTCTTGTTGGGGTCTTATGGCTTCTCGCTTCGGACCGAGGTTGCCAGGCTGGTGATTCACCGCGGGTTCTCGATCAGAATGTCTATCACCTACGGTCCGGAACTCAGTCTGAGTGGACCCACTTCAACGACAAAACCCCTCATGGCAAACAGTTGGAGATTCCCTTCACGGCTAACACGAGTAACCGCGAGTCAACCTTGTTCATTCGTCAGGATGACGTAAAACTTGACTGGGGAATTGAGCTGAACGGTCGCAAGTTGGGCAAGCTCTTCCTCATGGAAACGCCGCTTGTCTATGCGCTGCCTGTGCCCGCCGGCACATTGCGCCACGGAGAAAATAGGCTGGTCATTACTCCTCCCGCCGCGAACGACGATATTCTGGTGGGCGAAGTCAAACTCGACTTGAGACCGCTCGACGAAGCCGTGAATCAAGCGGCTTTGGAAGTCCAAGTCACCGATGGCGAGAGCGGTGTTGGTTTGCCGTGCCGCATTACCATCGCGGACCGGGATGGTGCCTTAGCACCGCTTTACGCCAGCCCGGGCCAGCACTTGGCGGTCCGTCCAGGCGTGGCCTATACGCCGGACGGCAAGGCCCGGCTTGGTTTACTGCCGGGGAAATATACACTCTACTCGACACGCGGTTTCGAATATGGATTGGCCACGGCAACCGTCTCGTTGACAGCCGGTCAGAATCAGAAAATTCAATTGAAGATCAGCCGCGAAGTGCCGACTCCTGGCCTCGTCAGCAGCGACACACATGTCCACACCTTCACTCACAGCCGGCATGGCGACGCGACCATCGAGGAACGTGTCATCACGTTAGCGGGCGAGGGGATAGAACTTCCTATTGCGACAGATCACGAATATCTCGCCGACGCTTCCGAAGCCGCCGCAAAAATGGGCGTGGCGAATTTCTTCACGCCCGTCATCGGCTGCGAGACGACGACTGCCAAGGGCCACTTCAATTCATTTCCGATCGTCACAGGTAGCCGGGTTCCGGACTTTCGTGTCAACGATTGGCCATCCTTGATGCAATCGATTCGCTCGACGCCTGGTGTTCAGGTGGTGATCCTCAATCATCCGCGCAATGTACATTCAAATTTTCAGCCGTTTGCCGTGACCAACTTCAACGCCGTCACCGGCGAGAATCTACGCGGTCCGGAATATACTTTCGACGCGATTGAAGTGGCCAACTCGTCCGCGTTGCAGTCGGATTGGATGCTGAATTTCCGCGATTGGTTTGCGCTTCTGAACTTCGGTTATCGCGTCACTGCTGTTGGGTCGAGTGACTGTCACGATGTCAGCCGTTACATCGTTGGCCAGGGTCGGAGTTATGTCATGTGCGACGATTCGAACCCCGCGAAGATCAATATCGATGAAGCGTGCCGAAGGTTCCGCGAAGGACATGTGCTGGTCAGCTTGGGATTGCTGACGCAAATGGTAGTGGACGACAAATATGGCGTCGGCGATCTTGCCTTGAACCTCGGAGTTGAAATGCAGGTGACAGCCTCGGTGTTTGGTCCTTCGTGGATCAGCGCGGATCGCGTGGAGCTCTATGCCAACGGTGTGCGGGTTGCCGGGGAATTCGAATTCCTGAAATCGCCGGGTGAGCGACCGAAGAGTGAAAAATACGACCCGTTGAAGATGAAAGTAACCTGGACAATTCCAAGACCCAACCAGGATGTCTATCTGATCGCTCTCGCGTCGGGTCCGGGGATAACGGCTCCATATTGGCCGATTGCCCGGCCGTATCAGCCAAGCTCACCGGTTTGGGAGCCGCGCGTGGTGGGATGTACCAACCCAATCTGGGTCGATGCGGATGGTGATGGGAAGTTCACATCAGCGCGCGGCTATGCTCAGCGGCTTGTCCTTATCCATGGCAGCGACCCAAAAAATGTCTTGCCGGCTCTGAACGATTTCGATGAGGCCGTGGCAGCGCAGGCAGCGAGTCTTTGCCAATCCGCCGGGCATGATGTGCGCCAGGCCGAAGTGGTGAAATTGCTCGACGATTCGTCTGCCGCGGCTCAGCGTGGCTTCAAGAGCTTTACAAGCACACTTCGCTCGGGCGAACGTTGATCGACGGAAGCGGGCGGTGGCGGGTGACGCCGGACGAGAACTCAGTGAATTTTGACCCGCCTAAAACAGTTCGCCAACGGTGGCGACGCGCTGTATCGTTTCTTTAAATTCTCATTATGACATTCAAATTGAACTTTCCGGCTGTTGTTCTCCCTTGTCTTGGGCTGTTGTTGGCCACCCCGAACAGCTTCGGACAGGTGCAGGTTTACTCGGGTCCGCAAGTTGGCGAGAGGATAACTCCGTTCAAAGTGGTTGAGTTGGGCGGCGGTTCGAGCAGGGAACACGATCTCATCGCCGAGAACAAGGGCGCACCTATTGCGCTGATCTTCGTGCATAATATCGAACGCTCGATGGCGCCATTGCTTCGCGTGATTGATCAGTATGGAGCCGAACGAAAGGAGATGCTTCGAACCGAGGTGATCTTTCTTTCGGCCGACCGTCTCGCGGCGGAGCAACGCTTTCCAATTGCGGGAAAATCGTTGCGTTTGCAAGCCCGTCTGAGCCTTTCGCTGGATGGTTTGGAGGGGCCTGGCAATTATGGGTTGAACAAGGAATGTCTCATGACCGTCGTCATCGCAAAGGAAAACAAAGTCACCGCCAATTTTGCGTTGGTGCAGCCGGGCGTTGCCGACGCGCCAAGGGTGATTGAGGCTTTGGCAAAGGCGGCGGGCGACGCTAATCCTCCCCAGGTGGCCGAATTGGACGCTCGTCGGCAAGCTCTCTCTGGAGAGGGTGGCCAGCGGAACACCAATCGCCAAGATCGTGGAACAATGGCTGGCGGCAACACCTCGACTGATCTCTCGAAACTCAATCTGGAAACGGAGCTCGGACTTCGCGCTGCGGTGAAGGCGTTGATCGTCGAAGTGCAAAGCCTACGCCAAGAATTGAAGGAGGTGCGCGGGAAGACCGGGGCTGACACCACCACCAAAGAACGGACGAAAACGGAGCTGCCAGGCGCGGCACCGACGGATGAAAAACTCCTCGGTTTACTCCGTCGGTTTATTCAGCCAACGAACGACGACGCGACCGTGGACAAGGTGCTGGCTGAAGTCGAACAATACATCGTGGGCCATCCCGATCTAAAGAAGCAAACTATCGATGGTTGGACGCGCGTTCTACACATCAATTACGGAACGGCTTATGCCCGCACCGCTGGGCAAGTGTTTCTCGATAAGTTAAAGAAATGACGAGGCAGATGCCATCGTTCGCAGGCTCGCTAGCCGTCCTCCGCCCTGGAGTTTTCTCGGCTGTCGCAACTGTGGCCCTGTGGGCGGGCCTATTTCTCAGTTTTACAGAACAGGCTTCTGCCCAGGACCGCCCGACCTCCTCTCGTCTCGATTTCCCAACTCATATTCTCCCACTCCTGACGAAGGCTGGCTGCAACACCGGTGCCTGTCACGGGGCCGCAGTGGGGCAGGGGGGCTTCAAACTGAGTCTCCTCGGTTACGATCCAGAAGGGGACTATTCAACCATTACACGGGAATTGGGTGGGCGTCGGATCGACGTCGCTGCGCCGGGTGAAAGTCTTGTTCTCCGCAAACCGACCCGCCAACTTGAGCACGAGGGTGGCCGACGCCTCAAGCGCGATTCAGAAGCCTACGCGAAACTGATCTCCTGGATTGCCGTTGCCGCTCCGTATGGGAGCCATGATTTACGAGTTGAAAGAATCGAAGCGACGCCGCGCGATATTTTACTCGATCAGCCCGACGAGTCATTGCAGGTCAGCGTTAAAGCCTATCTCTCCGACGGAACTGTCGAAGATGTTTCCCCTCTCGCTTTATACAGTTCGAACGATGATGGGCTGGCGGAGGTGGATGCGGCGGGCAAGGTCATTGTCACACGTCGTGGGCTTACCGCCATCACAGTCCGGTACTCCGGCCAAGTTGCTGCGGTCCGGGTGGGAGTTCCGTTTCAAGACGCTCCGTTGGGGCAAGTGGACTTTCCTCCACAAAATTTTATTGATGCGACAGTTTTGGCGGAGCTTAAGCGCCTGCATCTGCCGCCTTCATCACTGAGTGGCGACGCTGAATTCTTCCGTCGGGTGCATCTTGATCTGACCGGCCAGTTGCCGGCTGAGGCAGACGTGCGCGCTTTTTTAAAGTTCCCGGCAGGCGCGGCAACGCGGCAGCGAGTCATCGACGAGTTGTTGGGCCGCGAAGCGTTCGTGGATTTCTGGACCATGAAGCTCGCGGATTTGCTGCTGATTAATTCGAAACGGCTTGGTGATGCTCCCGCTCAAACCTATTACTCCTGGCTGCGTGGTCACGTCTCGAAGAACACGCCGCTAAACGATTTGGTGAGCGAACTCTTGACCGCGCAAGGCGACACGACGCAGGTCGGCCCCGCCAATTTCCATCGGCTCCGGCAAGATCCGCGCGATATGGCCGACTACGCGAGCCGGGCGTTGTTAGGAATCCGAGTCGCGTGCGCCCGTTGCCACAATCATCCCACGGATCGCTGGACACAGGAGGATTACCACCGTTTTGCAGCTTACTTTGCCCGCACCAGCGTCAGCGCGGATCGCGTCTCCATCAACAATTACGGAGAAATACTCCACCCCAAGACGGGCAAACGGATGAATCCGAAACCGCTCGGCGGGACCGACCCCGGCGAATTTCCGACCGATCCGCGCACTCAGTTAGCGCAATGGCTCACGTCGAAGGAAAACCCGCTTCTGGCGCGCGCCTTGGTTAACCGTGTCTGGAAAGAGCTGATGGGCCGCGGTCTGATCGAGCCTGTTGATGACCTTCGAGTCACCAATCCGGCGTCGAATCCCGCGTTGCTAACGGCCCTCATCGATGACTTCGTGAACGGAGGCTACGATCTCCGGCGGCTGGTCCGGACCATCGTCTTATCCCGCACCTATCAACTGTCATCGTCGGCGAATGAGGTCAATCGACTGGACAACCGATTTTTTTCTCACGCCTTCTTGAAACCGCTGCCGCCTCAGGTGCTCGCCGATGCGATTGCTCAAGCGACCGGGGTTCACGACGTTTACGCAGGTTATCCGGAAGGGACGCGCGCGGTTCAAATTATCAGTCCTCAGACGGCTTCTTACGCGTTGGACGTTTTTGGACGCTGCCAGCGCGAATCGCTCTGCGAGAGCCCGGGCCAGAGCGGGGGTGGACTTTCTCAAGCGCTGCATTTGATCAACGGGCCAAGCATCAATGGCAAGTTGCAGAAAGCCCTCGACGCCCGGCTCGCGCAGACATCATCGGACAGCCAGATCGTCGCAAATTTGTATCTCGATACGGTCAGCCGTTATCCGGAGCCAAGGGAGATCGAGCAATGGGAGAAGATGCTCGCGGCATCCTCGGATCGCCGGGAGGTGCTGGAAGACTTGCTGTGGGCGCTGCTTAATTCTCGTGAATTTGCGTACAACCATTAGCCGGGAACTTAACCATGAAAACCAAGCTGCACTCGCTCAACCGCCGTTGCGACGGTGTGAGCCGCCGTGACTTCCTCCACTTGGGCACGCTCTCCTGTTTGGGGGTCAGTCTCGCCGATCTGTTTCGCTTTCAAGCGGCCGCCGCTGATCAGAGTCGGCAGGTGCGCTCGCCCAAGGACATCTCGTGCATTCTTATCTGGCTCGACGGCGGACCAAGCCATCTCGAAACGTTCGATCTGAAGCCCGACGCGCCGAGAGAAATCCGCGGCGATTTCAACCCGATTTCAACAAGCGTCAGCGGTATTCAGATTTGCGAGCATCTGCCACGAACGGCCCAGGTCATGCGCGAAGTGGCACTGGTGCGATCTCTGACGCACGAGTTGGGCAATCACGACACGGGCGCCCGGTACATGCTCACGGGCCACCGGCCCGCGCCCGCTCTGGAATATCCAAGCTTGGGCAGCATTCTGGCGCGTGAGACGGGCTTCGGCGGAACCATGCCGCCTTATCTGGCCATCCCCAACGACGGCGTCGGCGGCGAATCAGGAGCGGCCAGAGCGGGTTACCTCCCGGGCGCCTACGCCGCGTTCAGCGTCGGTGGTGATCCATCGCGAGGCGACTACAAGGTGCGCGATCTCGATTCCCCGGAAGGGATCAACTTCCAGAGAAGCCAGCGGCGGCAAACGATGTTGAAATCAATCGATGACTTCTCGCGCGCGGTCGAAGAGGGAGCTGCAACGCAAAGCCGTGATGCCTTTTATGAGCAGGCCTATCGACTGATCACATCGCCTCAATCCAAAGCAGCGTTTGATCTCTCGAAAGAGGATGCTACCGCGCGCGATCGGTATGGACGCAGCCGCATTGGCACCGGTTGCTTGCTGGCACGGCGGGTTGTGGAAGCAGGGGCGAGATTCGTGACCGTGGTCGATACCGGCTGGGACACGCACCAACAAATTTTTAAGGCGTTGCCCGACGCTTTGTTTCCAGGCAGCGGCAAGCTACCCGCGCTCGACCGGGCTTACTCCAGCCTGATTACCGATTTGAAAGAACGGGGGTTGCTCGAAACCACACTGGTCGTCTTGATGGGGGAGTTTGGACGCACTCCAAAACTCAACAGCCTCGGTGGACGCGATCATTGGCCGCGGGCAGGCTCTCTCTGTTTCGCAGGCGGTGGCGTGCGGGGCGGACAGGTCATCGGCGCTACAGATGCCTATGGTGAAGTGCCGGTCGAACGTCCGGTGCGACCCGAGGATACTGCATTCACTATTTTGAAATTGCTCGGAGTCGATCCCGCCAAAGAATACCTGACCGGCGGCAACCGACCACTGAGAATCATGGCCGAGGGCAGCTTCATCTCCGAACTGGTGTGAAGCTGTTTCGACTTTGTTTCGCGATGGCGTTGACGTGCTGTGCGGCGGAGCCAGCAGCCTCGCGGGTTCCTGTCACAGCCTTGGTTTTTACACCCTCGGGCGATGCTCTGCTCGCCAGTGGCAAACGCGCCATCCTTGTCTATGCGGCCACGGACGCGTCCCTGCAACGAACGCTTCCTTCCAATCTGCCGCGCATCAGCTCGATGGCCTTCAACCCAAAAGGCGATTTGCTCGCCGTGGGCGGAGGAGTTCCCGGAAGCAATGGGAGTGTTCAGCTCTTCGACTGGAAGGGCAACTCTGACACCCGCGAACTGACGAACCGATCCGATCTTGTCACGAGCGTCGCTTTTAGTCCGGACGGTCACTGGTTGGCGATGGCGGGCAGCGATGCTCGGGTCGAGATCATGAGCGTCCGAGATCGGGGCGATATCTTGACTCCTCATCTGGCGCTGTCCGGCCATGCCGGCCCCGTCCTGGCGGTCGCCTTTGGCCCCGATGGCCGATTGATTGCCACGGCGAGTGCCGACCGATCGGTCAAGGTCTGGGATGCGTCCTCGGGGAAGCTGACCCTTTCTTTTAGCCATCACACGGCAGGAGTTCATTGCCTTGCGTTTCGCCCTCAAGACCGCATGTCGAGCACGGATTCGCGGCCTGCTTTCTGCGCTTCCGGCAGCGATGATCAGACCGTGCGCGTCTGGCAGCCCGAGATTGGTCGTATGGTGCGCATCGTGCGGCATCATCAGGGACCGACCTTCGCGCTGGTTTACAGCCGCGACGGCTCAGCTTTGTTTTCGGCGGGGCGTGAAGGCATCGTGCGCGTGATCGACGCTGACAGCGACACGATCCTCAGGGAATGGCAAGCGCATCAGGATTGGATCTATGCGATGGCCCTTAGTCCCGATGGCCGGACATTGGCCACCGGCGACTGGTCCGGACAAATCAAGTTGTGGGAAGCCGCGACGGGAAAGCTGGTCGCCGCTTCGAAACAGTAACGTTTCTGGGAACGCCACCACCCCCGGACTCTTCATCAAAACGGCTCGGTCCCTCGGGCACAACGAGCGCGTTCCCCTGATGAGAACGGTGAGCGGCTCCGTTGTGTCTTCCAAGCCAGCGCTTCCTATTTCTTGTCCAAGTTGTTGTAGGCAATCTCCAGCCAGCGGCTTGCATTGATAAAACCGGCACCCCAATCCTTATACTTCTCGGGCAAGCCAGCCGCCTTGATCTGCGCGAGGCTTTTCTTTTCGGCAATGCCGTTGCGAACGATGGCCATCGTTTCCATCAGCATTTGTTGGAATTTTTCGAGGTCTTCCCGAGTTGCAATAGCACCGTGCCCAGGAATGATTTTCGTTCCTGCCGGAATTTTCTGGAGGAGTGTCTCCACGTTTTTCACATAGCCCGCCACGTCGCCCCCACTGCCCAGATCGATGAACGGAAAGCGCGCGTTGACGAACTGGTCACCCGTGTGGACCACGCCAGACTTCGTGAAGTAAATCACGCTGTCGCCATCCGTGTGGCCTGGCGGCAGATGGATGACTCGGATTTCCTCGCCGTTAAAATGGACGGAGAGCGAGTCGTCGAAGGTGACGACCGGCAGGGCTTCCTTCGCGGTGTCGGGTTTATCGGCGAGCCGCTTGCGGACGTTGGTATGTGCAATGATGCTGGCCTTGCGTCCAAAGTGCGGATTGCCGCCGGTGTGATCGCCGTGCCAATGTGTGTTCAACAGAAATTTTGGCGCGCCTTTGTCGAGCTTTTGCAGCGCGGCCTCGATTTTCGGGGCGAGCGGAAGGAATTGATCGTCCACGATGAGCACGCCATCCGGCCCAACGGAGACGCCTATATTTCCGCCGGAACCTTCGAGCATGTAGATATTGCCGGCCACATGCGTTGTTTTGATTTCGACTTTAGAGAAATCTGTTTGAGCGACGGCGAGGCGGGCGGTCGCCAATAGAATACAAAGGGTGCTGGTGATTTTCATATTGGTTGAGATAGATGAACTGTTCGCGAAAGGAAATATTATTTTTGGAAACTCCAAATCGTTAGCAACACCGTAGCAGCCGACATCACGAGGCTCTGAATGGCTTCGAAGAACAAGTGAGCCTCCTAACGTCGGCTGCTACGAGCGCGAGGGTGGCCGTTTCACTCAAAACGGTCTTCAGCATTTTCGTAAGAATTCAAGCAGTGGAGTTCAAGCAAAATGCTTTCAGCAGTTCTGATTCGACAATTAAATCATGCGCATGTATCGAGACTCGATGCCGATGAAGACCAATTTGAAAATCCGGACAGATCGATTGAATTCCCTGCCGCGTCTCTGTCTCACGATGGCCTTGAGCGCGGTCTGCATCGCTGGCTTTCTGGCTCCTCCCGAGGCCCAGCCGTTGTCCGGCGCCGACTCGAACGCATCGCGGCGACAGCCGTTTCCTGGCGGCCGTTTCATGTTGGAACGGGACGACCTGCTTGCATTCCTTGGCGGGGCCGATGTGGCCGCGGCGCAGCACACGGGCAGTTTGGAGGCGCTGTTGACCGTGCAGCATCGTGGCATGGCCGTGCGCTTCCGCAATTTCGGCTGGGAGGGGGACACGGTTTTTGCCCAGCCGCGCGACATTGGGTTTCCATCGATCAAGGCGCATCTGCAACGTGTCAGAGCCTCGGTCATCGTGCTTCAGTTTGGTAGAAGCGAGTCGCTCAGCGGACGCGACGCATTGCCCGGCTTCGTGAGTGCTTACGAGAGGCTCCTCGATGAGTGTGCTCAACAAACGCCCCGCCTTGTGCTGGTCGCTCCGCCGCCGTTTGAGAAAGCCGAGGGGCTGTTGCCCGATCTTTCCTTGCGTAACGCCGACCTTGCGGAATACGCGAGCGCAATCCGTGGTCTAGCGCGTCGGCGCGACTTGCCGTTCCTCGATGTGTTCGGCGAACTCGGCGGGATCTCGCACCGCGGGCCGCGTTTGACCGACAATGGCCTCCAGCTCACTCCGCGCGGTCAGGCCGTTGTGGCACACGCGTTCGTTCGTCAGCTTGGTTTTGGAAGCGTGGTCGATCTCGCGGGCGAGCCCGATGAGTATGGCTCCTGGCCAAACGCCGAGTTCGAGCGGCTGCGGCAAACAGTCATCGCGAAGAACCGCCTCTGGTTTAATTACTGGCGTCCGCACAACTGGGCTTTTCTTGGCGGCGACCGAACGAGCCAGCCGAGCAGCCGCGACTATCGTGATCCCAAAATCCGATGGTTCCCCGATGAGATGGAGAAGTTCGTGCCGTTGATTGAATCGAAGGAAACCGAAATTGCGAAGCTCGCCGAAAAACTACCGTGAGGATGTATGAGAGGTCTATATTCCGAAATCCAAAGTCCAAAGTCTCAGGTCCTGAGTTCCGCGCAAACTCAGGCCCTGCTATCCGAGCTTCCCCAACAGTTCGACAGGGCATCGCGAGCTCCACGCATTTGGTGCTTTGGGCTTTGGACGCTCATTGGACTTTGGACGTTAGGTTTGGGATCTTCAGCGTTGGCGGCCGACCTCGATGATCCCGCGGCTGAACTCGATTCGTTTCAGGTCCCCGACGGTTTCGAGATCAGCCTGTTCGCCTCGGAAAAGGACGGTGTGGTCAAGCCGATCCAAATTCGCTTTGACGCGCGCGGACGTCTCTGGGTCATCGGCAGCACGGTTTATCCACAGATTGAACCAGGGCAGGTGCCGAACGACAAAGTGCTCATCCTGGAAGACACTGACGGCGATGGGCGTTGTGATAAGACGACAGTTTTCGCCGATGGACTCATGATTCCGACCGGAATCGAGTTGGGCGACGGCGGTGTGTATATCGGCCATGGCACGGAGCTGCTCTTTTTTAAAGACACCAACGGCGATGGGAAAGCGGACGAGCGGCGGGTGGTGCTGCGTGGATTTGGCACTGGCGACAATCATCAAAACATCAATTCATTTCTCTGGGGTCCGGGCGGCGAGTTGTGGATGTGCCAAGGCCTGCATACTCGTTCGCACGTCGAGACGCCTTGGGGTACCGCTCATCTCGAAAAGGCCGGCCTCTGGCGCTTGTGGCCGCGCCGATTAAAGCTGGAGGGCTTCTACGGCTCCGAGCGCGAGCCGCAAAACCCGTGGGGCTTCGTCTTCACTGATTGGGGCGAACCGATCGTCCTCGCGGGCAACAACAGCTCGCCCATCTATCCTGTGCCCGGTCTGGTCGTGAAACATCGCGATGATCCACCGACACTTATTTGGAAGAATGGGAACGGACGCAAAGCCGGCGGCGGCGATATCGTCGGAACCGCCCATTTCCCTGAGTCATGGCAAGGCGCGTTGATTCTCGGCGGCTACATCAACAACGCGATCTGGACTCTAAAAATCAGCGACGACGGCGCCGGCTTTATCCTCGAGGATTTGCCACCGCTTATTAAATCGACAAGTCGCAACTTCCGTCCTGTGGACGTAAAGTTTGGTCCCGACGGCGCGCTGTACATCTGCGATTGGTACAACCCGATCATTGGCCATTATCAGGCGAGCTTTCGGCATCCCGATCGTGATAAAACGCACGGTCGCATCTGGCGCGTGACGGCGAAAGGCCGGCCTCTTACTAAGCCACCCCAACTCGCGGACGCATCGGTCACGGCGTTGCTCGATCATTTGAAATCCTCGGACCGTTGGACGCGCCACTTCGCCAAGCGCGTTCTCGCAGAGCGTCCGGCGGAACAAGTCGAGGCGGCTTTGAAAACGTTTGTTGCGAAACCAGGCTTATCCGAGCACGTGCTGAAGGAGGCTTTGGGCGTTTATCAGAGCCAAGAAGTGGTCGCGCCTGAACTGCTCGCGCGTCTGTGTCGTGCTTCAAGTCCGGACGCGCGCGCTTTTGCGGCCAGTGTTGTCGGGGCTTGGGCGGATCGCCTCGAGGATCCTCTCGCGCTGCTGCGGCCATTGGTCGCGGATGAGAATCCGCGCGTGCGGTTGCAAGCGGTTGTGGCTTGCGCTGCCGTGCCGAAGCCGGAGTCGATGGAAGTGGCCGCCATGGCAGCCGACTTTCCTACCGACAAGTTTCTAACTTACGCTTTGAAACAGGTTGTCTTCGCGCTCAAGCCCTTCTGGCTGGGTCCGTTCAAGGCGGGCAAGCTCAACTTGGCTCATCACCAGGCTGGGCTCGAAATGCTCATTCGCGCCGACGCCACACCCGACACGTTGCTTGCCGTGCGCAATTTATTGTTGTCGGCTAACCTCGATCCGGCCGCTCGCGAGACTTACCTTCGGAGCATCGCTGAGAACGGCGATGCCGACGACCTGACGTTGCTTCTTAGGCTGACGGACCCTTCGCTTCAGGCTCGTCTGTTGCCCGCGCTCGCAACCGCCGCGCGAATTCGCAATGTGCGTCCTGTCGGGGATCTCACTGGGGCCTTGCGCCCGCTCATTAAAAGCCCGAACGCAGGGCTGAGCTCGGAAGCGCTGAGACTCGCAGGCGCCTGGAAGCTCAACGAGTTTCGCACCGTCGCCGAAGCGCTCGCGCTCGATGCCAGCGGAAACGAGACCTTGCGCCGCGGCGCGATTGAAGCCTTGGCCTCGTTCGGTGGTGACGCCAGCAGAAGCGCTCTGCAGCGGTTGGCCCTTCGAGACGTGCCATCGGTGCAAGGCGCCGCGGTTGTTGCTTTGTGCGGGTTTGACCTGACGGTTGCGGCGCGGCTTGCTGCGTCGAGTTTTGATCTGTTGAAAGATGAGGCTGTCCTCGCTGAAATCTTCGCGGCGTTCCTGCAGCGTCAAGGTGGGGCTGATACACTGGCTCGCGAGCTCATGGAGAAGGCACCGCCAAAGCATGCCGCCCAAGTGGGGCTGCGGTCGATGAACGCTGGCGGTCGGCGCAACGGACTGTTGGCTGGCATCCTGGCGAAGGCAGCAGGCTTCGATGGCTTGGCAAACAACATTCACCCCGCAGATTTGGCGAAGTTCATGGCGGAGGTCCGGGCCGATGGCGACGGCAAACGCGGTGCGGAAATTTTCACGCGCACTGAAATGGGTTGCACGGCTTGCCACGCCGTCAACGGTCAGGGCGGCAATATCGGCCCTGATCTCAGCGTGCTTGGAACGGCCCAACCGGTGAACTTCATCATTGGCGCGATCCTCGATCCCCAGAAGGAGGTCAAGGAAGGTTACGCATCTGTGTCCGTGACCACGAAGAGCGGTGAGGATTACCAGGGTTACCCAGTGCGCGAAACCAGCGACGAACTTGTGCTGCGTGATGTCCTCCAAAATAAGGAAGTCCGGATGCGTCGCGATACGATCCAGGAGAGAAAGCAGAATGGTTCCGTCATGCCCGCTGGCTTGGTTGATTCGCTCACACGGACCGAGTTTCGCGATCTTGTTCGATTTCTTTCGGACCTGGGAAAGCCGAAGTAGCCCGCGCCACCGCACGATCATCGCGTTTTGGATGCGCGGAGCGGGGACGGAAACCTGAATACCAAAATTCGATTATCGAGATCCGAATCAAGTTTCGAACCAACCAGAAGACATGCCTCTAAAAGCGGCTAGAGGCGTTGAGGATTACCCTCAAGAACAAGTGCGCGCCGGGGCCTGCGCCGACGCCAGCGAACTGATCAACGACGTCATCCGCTCCGTCCGCGAGCAACAACGGAAACCTTTCGCGGTCACGCCGGAGTTGGAGACCTGGCTGCTGGAGGCTGCTGACAAACCCACGACTCCACTGACAAGAATGGACTTCGACGCCATCCGGTCGCGAGCGCGGGAGCGCGCAAAATCCCCCGCGTGCGCGCCGAAATGATACGTGCAAAAGGCATGGCGGAGTTCGTTCGTCTTGCGTTTCACTTTCGCTTGTTCGCAGAGTTCGCGGAACATCTTTTGAAAGATGCTTTCCGTGTCCACCCACAGGCTACCTTTTTCGAATGAGCGAAATGGTTCTAGCCAGGATGGTGATGAAGGACACATTTCAACGAACCGACGTTGCCGCGTCTTACTCTTGCCGGAAGTGACTTCGGCGTGACTCGGCACCCGCTACACGTCATCCCAATCCAGGCGCAGCAACTCGGCAGTGCGGGGTTCTGTCAAACCGCCAATTGCAATGATTGCCTGCATCGGTCCTTCGGCGTGTAGATCAGAACTTCGGCAGCGTTCGCTCGCTCTGGTCGCATGGCGTCCGCTTCATCCAGCCGGTGCGTGGCGAGCAAGTAGTCTTTCCTAACGCACCACGAAAGGAATTGTCGGATCGCTGCTCGATGGTGGTTGCGGCTCTTGGCAGAGAAATAGCCCAGCGAGTCAATGAAGGCGGCGAGATGTTCTTTGGCTAGGTCACAAACGGCCGTATTGGGGAACGTCTCGGCGAACCGGCGATGTTGGATGGCGCGATTGTAGCCGTAATTGGCCAAGAGTCGCGCTCTCTGGCCTTCACTGGCGCGTGTGCGTGGCTCGTCGGCTTTGTAAATTCCTCGACCGCCTCTCGAACATCTTTCCGCTTCACGCTGGCAACCGTGTTCAGATAACGCTCGACCGCTTCGGCCAGCGTTTGTCCGTTCAGCTTACTCGCGGCCTCGGTAGTGAGTGCTCCTGCCGTAAATCGTGGCTTCAATTCGTTTGTGCCGGATGATTTGTGGGAACTGCATTTTCCGATTCTCAGATTCAGCCGAATTCTGTGCCAAACCTGTGTCTGACTTCTTGAATCCCTCGATTTGCTCAGTAAAACTGGTGCGCGCTGCAGGTTTCGAACCTGCCAATAGGGGGTTCTCATCGTTGCTCATAGTTGCCTTTCTGTGTCATTACCTGCAAGTGGATATACGACAATAGCACTGGTATTACAAGTGATTTGTGGCATTTACGCGCAACGCTCGGAAGAAAAAGGTGTGCAAACTCTGTGCAAACCTTCAACTGTGCAAACTCTGTGCAAACTTGAAATCAACCGGGGTTCTGTGCAAACTCTGTGCAAAAATATCGAGTGCGCCTCGACCCCTCGGGTCGGGATCAAAGCGCCTGTAATCGAATCCTGAGCGCGACGGCGGGCATCGTGGCGCGTGATAGCGTCCGGACGGAACGAGCCATTGCGCCAGTTTGCCAAGGTCGCATCGTGCAGCCGTGGACTGACAAACAGACACCGGGGGCAAAGCGGGGGGCGGGCGGTTCAGCGCACGCAGAAGCGTGTATTCCCCCCTGCGCGACTCAAGAAGCCCGCAGCGAACCCTTGTAACCCTGTTCGAACCGCCACGCTGCTTTGATCCCGGCTATTTCCTTTTCAGATCCAAACCGATTGCCGAATTCTTTGCCGAAAGTTTTGTTTACGTTCTTCACGGCGAAGCGTAAAAAGGCATCAAGGTTAGTTTCACCACAAGTTTTAGGC